>JAQVUQ010000377.1 GCA_028699365.1 bacterium
GGGTCGGCTCCCACATGATCACCTTCGGAGACCGGTATATCGGTTACCTCAACAGCTCCCCCCCACCTGGGCCTGATTTCGATTCTGGCAGGATTCGACAAACAAGCGGTAATTACGCCCCGGTCTCCAACAACCGTATATATTCTATCGCTAAAACCGGCCACAAAACATTCCGTATGGCTGCATCGCACATCGTTGTCGTATTCAATTATGGCTATTCCGTTGTCATGGGTATCTTTATCCGAAGCATATATGCACAAATCCGGCAGGTAACCGTCACTATTCGCCGTATCCGGACCGTAAAGCAGATTGCGCTCAAAGGCATCGGGACAGCGGTCCCGACAGATGCAATCAGTACAATATGGTCCCACTGTTTCACCGGCTTTCAACTCAAACGGTATCCGCTCCATCTTAAATGCACTCAGCCCGGCAAAGGCGCTGACACGCACCGGCCGACCGTCTTTATTCCACCAATTGAACAGATCGAAATCATGCGATCCCTTATGGATCCAGAGCCCTCCCGAGTATTGCCGTTTCCGGTTCCATCGGGACATATACGTTCTTCCGCCGCCGTAAAATTCCTGATTTTCGATGAGCATAAGTTTCCCGATCGCACCGGAATCAATGATTTCCTTTATTCTCCTGAGCAACGGCACATGCCTGAGATTGAAGCCTACCGACACATTGACTCCATACTTCTCCGCTTCGGCGATAATTCTCCGGCAACCCGCCGTACTGGTGGCCAGCGGTTTATCCACAAGAACTTTTACACCATGCCTTATGACCTTCAACACATTCTCCTCGTGGGTATAGTCAGGACTGGTGATCACCACTGCATCAAGGTTCTCTTTGAGCATCATGTCATCGACATCCGTATAACAGACCGGTGCAGTCCCGATGACATCTACGGCTCGCACCATTCGCTGAGCGCAAGGATCGGCCAGGGCCGTCAGTTCCAAATCTTCATGAAAAACTATCATCTTGCCAAAGCAGTTGATACCTCTGTTTCCACTGCCGATGATGCCGAAACACAATTTACCGTTCTTCTTGCAACCGCAATCATGCTGCTCCATCGCAAAATCGTCCGGCGTAACAGCAGGCATCAAACCCACTCGGTCTAAAGTCATATTCAAACAACGCTCAACGTTTTCCCTCATTGTTTTCTCCTCGGCTCACTCATCAGCAGACATTAAGCCCTGCTAACGACGACGTCATCTGCTATTAAAGAAGCCTTCTTTGCCGTACGATTCAGCACCATGCTATCCGACTGTAGCTTATTTATTTCTACGTCCATGCTCATCAGTGCCCCGCTTTTTTAAATTCTGGCCTAGACAACTACACCGTATATCGTAATTCTAATACGCGTTTTTATGTTTGTCAAGGGAGCAATTGTTTGAGCTTTATAGTAGATTGATCCTGTTCTTAAAGGAGTGCCCCATCCCGCCGCAGGTTATCCTGCTGCAGGGATACATCCAGCTTACTTTGGGATTTGTCGATCTGGTAATGGCCACATGTATCCATTGCCATCAACTCGCATGTGACGGTTCACCTCGACCGGAATATATGCTATATTACATATAATATCACGGTGTATGATCGACTGATTTACACCAGGAAAGTAAAGAAGCAAATATGTTCCAAGAACGTATCAGCCGTAAATTGCGATGAGATTTACCGTTTACAGCTTACCTCTCTTTTGCTCCGCAATCCTTATGATCGGCCTTGCGGTATTTGCCCGATGCAAGCGGCAGACACGGCCGGAGACAACGACCTTCGCCGGATTGATGCTGGCTTCGGCGGTCTACATGATCGGTTATGGGCTGGAAATCATGGCGAAAAACATGGCCCTCAAGATCCACCTGGCACACCTGGAGTATTTAGGGATCGTGTCGATCCCCGGCTTCTGGCTGATGATGATCCTGCGCTACACCGGCCGTCACCATCTGATAAACCGGCGCAGTATTCTGCTGCTGGCCATCGTTCCGATAATTACCCTGTCCGTATTCTTCACTAACGGCCTGCATCATCTCTATTACCGGAATATGTCCGTCAGCTCGGCAGGTCCCTTTCCGGCCCTGATCTTTACCGGCGGCCCTTTTTACTGGATCTATAGCGTTTATCAGTTGCTGGCATTGCTGTCGGGCATTTTTCTGCTGGTTGGTTTTCTCCTCCATACCCGTCAGATCTATCTGCGCCAGACGCTCCTGATTCTGACAGCCGCACTGATTCCGGTCATAACCATGGCAATATATATGATGGGTTCCCCCGTTCGGGGATATATTGATCCCATTGCCTATTCACTCATCGCCAGTTCTCTGATAACCGCCTGGGGGATATTACGCCTGCGCCTTATGAATCTGATGCCGATAGCCAGAGATAAGCTGGTAGAAGATCTCCGGGACGGTTTGCTGGTTATAGACGACCAGGGTCACATAGTAGACATCAACCCGGCCGCCGAAAGGTTCCTCTCTCTTAATCGACGCCGGGCAACAGGGTTGCCGTCCGATTGGGTGCTGGAGAGTTTTCCGGAATTAATCCGGTTATGCCGGGATCCGGAAACAGGCACGGTCGTGATTGAAAAAGACGGCCTCAGCCTGGAAGCCGGTATATCCCCTTTGCGTACCCGAAACGATCCGGCGCTTGGCTATATACTGCTGCTGCGCGACGTCACCCGGAGCCGCAGTGCCGAAGAGGGGCGTCTCTCTCTGGAACGACGGATGCACCAGAAGCAGAAACTGGAAAGCCTGGGGCTTATGGCCGGAGGCATAGCGCACGATTTCAACAACCTGCTGACGGTAATCTCCGGCAACCTGGAACTGGCGCTGTTTCACCTTGCCCCTGATGCCTCCGGTATCCGTTACAGCCTGGAGCAGGCGAAGGGTGCTTCCTCCCAGGCAGCCGATCTCATCCGCCTGATCCTGGCCTACTCCGGTAAAAGCATCTTCCTGTTCAAACCCACCGACCTGAGCTTGTTGGTAAAGGAGAGCCTGAAGCAGATACAGCCCAGCCTGCCGACAGATATAACAATAAGATCCGAATTACCGGATAACCTGCCGGATATCCATGCCGACCAGGATAATCTGAAGCAAGTGATAATTACTCTATTGGATAACGCGGTTGAGGCGCTGGAGAGCAAATCCGGCGCAATCTCTATCCTTACCGGCCGCATGAAAGCTGATGATAATTATCTCAGTCAAAGCCGGACCGAACAGCGTCCGGCAGCGGGAGATTACGTTTTTATGGAGATATCGGATACCGGCTGCGGCATGGACGATCATACTCTGCAGCATCTCTTCGATCCCTTTTTCAGCACCAAAGCAACCGGTCGCGGTCTGGGAATGTCGGCCGTAATGGGAATCGTCAGTGCCCACAGGGGTGCCATCGTAGTCAACAGCCGGGCAGATGAAGGAACAACGGTCCGTGTGCTGTGGCCGCGTTTCAACTATATTATAGAATAATACCATTG
>JAQVUQ010000378.1 GCA_028699365.1 bacterium
AGTATATTCCCTGAGCTTCTCGTCCGATTCCCCGAAGATACGGTCTATGATCGCCTCTATGTCATCGGTAATAACCGTTTCAGCATAGTGCTTTCTTATATCGACCTTGAGCATCTCGATCTTTTCTCTTACACTCCTGATCCTGTCAACCGTGGCTGTCAATGCCGCCAAAGAGAGGCCGACCACATCCCTGCTTTCAAAGCTGCATGAGAGACCGCCTCTATTGCCGATCGTCTTGTCCTTTCTCCACCGGCTCTTGTCCACACGTCCGATTATACTTTCATCTACCTCACTGCCAAGCCTGATGGCTTCAATAAAGAGCAATCTCATTCTGCCGGTTAAAGCGAGCAAGTCATAGTTTCCCTTGTTCCTGCTGATCAGCGGCTCAACCTGGCCCAACAGCGCTAAGGCTTCCTTTGTCCTATCTTCCATTTCCGCTGTATTCCAAGGCTGAATATTCCCCCCCAACAAATACATGGCCTGTGTCAGCGCTTCCATGTCAACACCGTAGAAGCGCCGCCTGAATTTACATTCGAAATCCGCCCGAGTCTCTTCAGGCGCCCAAGCAAACTCTGCTGTAGCTGCCACGCCGTGCCAGGTAGTTTCCAACGGTCCTCCTGCTTCCGGCCATGACGTTGCTATGGTGCCTAAAGACCGGTTGGCGGCTGCACTGGCGGCAAAGCCTCGTATATTCGGTATGGTAATTCTATCATCAACGTTAATCAACCCTGAAGGGCCTGGCCTTTTGGCCGAACCACAGATGACCTGCAAGCCATGGTCTTGATAGAAGCGCAGGTAAGGAAAGGGCTGATTGGCGTATGGGAATCCATCCTCTCCCCAATAATCTTTGAAGGTATCGATGATATGGGATGGAATGTTTTCCAGCGCTTCCTGCCCAAACCACGCCCTGTTCTCCCACTTGACGAAAGGCACGGTCTCCGTATCGCCGCTGATATAATCCCAATACATGACCGTTATATCTTTGTCGAGGCTATCAATGGCTTCAGGAAACCAAGCCAGTTGATCATCCCAGATGACCGCCTTTTTACCCATATCCCTGATATATCCGGCAGCTTTATTGACAGCCGCAATGAAGAACCTTGACTTCCCATAGCGTTCCACCCCCTCATAGCAGGCTGGGCAAAGACCCAGATGATAAGTTTCATCGCCGCCGATGTGGAAGTACTTTGAGTCTTTATGGGTAGCCATTACCTCGGAAGCCAGGTCCGTAAAGAGCTTGAATGATTGCTCGTGACTGGGACAGAATTGATAAGGATCGATGGGTTTCTCTCTCAGATGAGAGTATTCTTCGTGCTTAAGTATATATTTCACATGAGCAAACCACTGCACCAGAGGTATTATATCAAGATGACGCTTTTGCGTCTCGTTGATCAACTCCCCTATCTCTTCCTTGGTCAGCGCATCCTTATGCCTTATGGCCGGATGGGATTTATAAGGATACTTATCTTCGTACTCAAGAAGGATTGTATTTATCTTGTATCGGCTTATCCGCTTTATAAAGGATTTCAGGTAGGCAAAAGTCGGTGTCTGACAGGACAGCATGAGATGGACGCCCCTCATCTGCAACGCCGGCCAGTCACGTATCTCCAGGCACGGCAGATCAGGGCCGTTCTCCATCAATTGCAACAGCGTCTGCGTCCCCATAAAGATGCCCGGCCGGCTAAGGCTGACAACCGCCGCTGCTTTTTCAGTGATATGCAGCAGATAGCCTTCCTGTCCAAGGCCATCCAATGCAGAACTCTCCGGCAGTTGCAAGTCCTTGATGTCTCCAAGGACCAGGATTTCATATGGCAGTTCGGCAACCTCGATGTCGGGCAGGAAGTTATAGCCCGGGATAGCGGTAGCATCTTCCAGAAATATCTTCGCCTCCCTTATGACAGCGGCGGTTGAGACAATGGCCGGGCCGGAACTAACTCTGAAAACCCCCTCCCGGCACAGTAATTCCTTGGGTTGGGGAATCAACCCCAAGGTATCTTCAACATTGTACATTATTTACTCTCTCCTCTTACATCTCCTTGCACTGAAGGAGCAAAAATATAGAAGGCCAGGTCCATCTTGGGCTGAGCGCTGCCGGAGATAAAGGCCATGCCGTTCGGGTAGGGATCAGGAGAACAGGGAAAGAAGCCTTCCAGTGGGTGCCAGCAGTTCCAGACATAGTAGTATTTCTCCTCCTTATCGCCACTTTTATCGGGAATGCTTAACTCAAAGTAATACTCCGCCTCTGCCGATACCGGTAGATCGATGTTGAAGGACATGTTATACCTTTTGGAAGGAAGATTGCTGTAAGTCTGCGGCTTGTCCAAAGCCTTCAACGGGCTGGCCGCCAAAGTAGACTGTAGATCGCCCTTCCAGGCATACAGCTTCATCACCGGCGTAATTACCGTCGTCTGAGCCACGCCCTCGTTTTTGGCCGACATAATATTTATTTTGGAAATATGGGAGATCTTGCCGACCTTAAAGCTTTGCCCGATTGTCCCGGAGCCCAAAAGCTTGGCTGCCCCTGACCAAAGCGGTTGAGACTGATCTATAAACTCGGGCGCACGATAATACTTTATTTCCCTGACCGTGCTCAGCAGCTGACCACGGGCCTTCACCGCAATATTAACGCTATGCTCGGCCTGGGTATTCTCGGGGGAAAAGACGGCAAATATTTCTCCGTTCACGTTCGTTTCGCCGCTTAAAGTCATAGCTATCGTCTTATCATCTTCAATAGATATAACTTCAATATCGGACCCTTTGATGCTGGAGACGGGCTTCCCGACGGCATCTTTGAGCGTGATTTTTCCTTGCAGCCGCTCTCCCAACATCGGTCCCGGGTTCTCTCCTGAGCGGGAAATGAAGATGAAAGTGGATTTACCAGGATCGATCTCTCCGCTCTCAACCGGGGTTAAAATCGACCCCACACTGTAGATAAAACTACATAGTAGCAGCCCAGCGAACGTTCGCAACATCCGGGTCACCCTTCCTTTCCGTTCTTTGCTGTATTAGCCTCTTTCCTCACCAGCCAGTATATCGATGCTATCAGCAGATCCCTGTCAATACCGACCGCTTCCTGCGGCTCCCCACTCTTGTGATACGGAGGTGCTCCGTTCAAGACCACCCGTCCCCGGCCCAGTTCCCCGGCTATGAGTAAGGCGTCACCGCGATCGTTTACGCAGACGGTGGTACCCGCCTGGCCGCGCTGCATGGCGATATGATCATAGTACATAATCTCGTAAGACCTGTCTGTCTCCAGTCCCAGCGTCAGCGGATGCCCGATTGACACCTTTATGTTATTGCTTTCAACCCGGCTGGCGCCCGTACAAAACTCCGGAAAGATGCTCCTTTGCATGGGAAAGCGGCTGTAACCCACGCTGTCGTGATAAAGGAGCACACCCCTGCCCTCAATGATAACCATATCTCTCACAGCAGCTTCCGCCTCCCACACCTCCTTCTCCACCTG
>JAQVUQ010000379.1 GCA_028699365.1 bacterium
GGAAATAATCTTGAACACAGTTAAGAGGTAGAGGAGAGAATTGGCATACATGTTGTTAATGGATTGCATGCCGGACTCTGCCGTGATTAGAGAAGAAGACGTTGGATAGCCACGATCAAACAGCAACCGCGTCTGATCTGAAAGGTATAGTTGCTGAATAAAGAAGGAGATATAGGATGAGCAAGCCGGTTGATAATACATTTGAACATCAAACAGAGACATGCAAGTGTTGTCAGGAAACAATCAAGACTACCGTTCTGGTGGTAGGTGGCGGTCCTGGCGGAACGGCGACGGCGCTGGCAGCCAGGAGGAACGGATATATTCAGCCAAAAGAATTCTTTTATACTATAAGATAAGGTGGTACTATGAACATGGATAAGAAGTGGTGGGAGAAACCGGTACGTATGCTGCGGGTTGATTATGCACCGGATTTTGCCGCAGTCAGGGAAGAGGATCTCGATGCTTTAGCCGGAAGCAGGCGAGAAGAGTGGCAGATCAACTGCGAATGGATAGTAGGCACACCGGGATTTGCCGGCGGAGGCTACCGGACTACTTTTAAAGCCGAAGGATATGAAATATGTCCAGGCTTTGAGAACTTCGATTATCTGCGCAGCTATACTCCTTATGCGCATAAACACGGCATCAGTGTTATAGCTTACCTGAATATGCACTGGTACACTTATGAATTCGCCGAGAAGCATCCCGGGTGGGAACAGATAACCGGCGCCGGCCAAAGCTACGGCAGGGTAAATCCCTTGTACGGAGACGGTACCACCTTCTGCGTCAACAGCCCCTGGCGGGAGTGGGCCTTCGGCCTGATGCAGGAAGCTATGAAGACAGGTATCGACGGAATCTTTCTCGACGGCCCCGTCATCTTTCCTGACTGCTGCTGTTGCCCCATTTGCCGGCAGAAATTCCAGGAGCAGTACGGCCAGGATATACCCGGGGAAGATTGGCATAATCCTGCCTGGAAGGCCTTTCTGGATTTTCGGGAGGATTCCCTGGCCGGCTTCCTGTCCGATGCTCAGAAAAGAGTGCAGGAGACAGCTCCCGAAGGAGTTATCTTCCTGAACGCCGGCAGTTGGGGGCTTGGAGGCTGGAGAGTAGCCAGAGATATCCAGAAGACAGGCCCCTTTCAAAATTTCAACGGCGCCGAAGCATTCTTCCATTTCGGGAAACATCAGAACATATACGCTGCCCTGATGGCCGGCAAGTATCTGCGAGCCGGAGACAAACCCGCCGTAGTCTTTACCCACTACATGAATGGTCGATGGCATTACCTGAATTTGCCGCCGGGCGAAGTCAAACTGGCCCTGGCTCAGACCACAGCCGCTGGAGCCAACCCATGGTGGGCGCTGATAAATTCGTCGCTGACAAGCCAGCCCCAAAGCAACGAGCCGGTCAGGGAAGGGTGCGGCCTGTTGGAGAAGCATGAAGAGTATTTGATTGATACGGAAAGCCTGGCCGAAGTGGGGCTGCTCTTCTCATCGCAAACCAATCGCAACTACTTATCCCGGATCGAAGCGTTATATGAGACAACAGGGTCCGGTAAGGAAGAGAACCTGATCGTAAATATGGAAAAAGAAAGAAGAGTAGATTGGCCGTCGCGCAAAAGGCAATGCGAAGAACTGCTTTACTCAGCCAGTCTGGGTTACTTCCATGCGCTGACAAGAGCACACATACCCTTCGATATTCTGCTGGATCAGGATCTCATCCCGGAAAAGCTTTCCCGGTACAAAACTCTCATCCTGGCCGATGCAGCCTGTTTGAAGGAATCATCGGCATCAGCCATCAGGGAATTCGTGCAGCAAGGCGGTAACCTGCTGGCCTCTTTCGAAGCCGGTTTCTATGATGACCAAGGCGATCCCGTTACCACTCTCTGGGAACCTCTGGGGATAGAACGAGTAGACGGACTCTTTCCGGTAATGATGGGAGAGAACTATCTCCAGGCAGACAGCAAGCATCTGGGATATGGACAGGGAAGCTTGATCGAGAGAGGAGCATACGCACTAAAAGTGCAAGCTGCAGAGAACACCGAGATACCTGCCCGCTATCTGGAGCCGATAGATAAAATATATACGCCGCTCAAAGGCCTTTCCCCCTATCCCGCCCTGATAATCCATAGATACGGTCAGGGCAGGACAGCATACTTTCCCGAAGCTATGGGACATTTCTTTCGAGAAACAGGCATGATAAGCGCAGAAGACAGGATCAGTCGCATGGTAAGAGAGATGAACGGAAGTCCCATAATAGAAGTAGATGCTCCCAAGACCCTGAGCCTGGAGATATACAGGCAGGAGAAGCATAACAGGATAATAATTCATCTGGTCAACAATACTGTTGACAGCCGACCCGTCAATCAATTCCTGCCGCTGAGCGGAATAGAATTGACCTTGAACCTCAAAGAAACGCCACGGAAAGTTTACTCTCTTATAGAGAACAGTGCCTTGGAGAGCTTTGAAAAAGATGGATTCTTTCACATAAATGTGCCGAGATTATCCTTTTACGATATGATTGTGCTGGATATGTGAAAAAAGTGAGGTATCAACCGTGAAAATCACACACATCACGCCATTGATCTACACACCTGGAGATATGGAGTATTTTCAGTTCATACGCGGCGGCGTTGGAGCGGATTACCATCAGGGACCGGTATTTTATCGAGCACTGAACAATGACATTATAATGTACTGGAACGCCTATGACTTCAATGAATGCTCGGGCAACTGTGTCAAACTCTACTCGGTTTCCAGGGATCGCGGGTTGACGTGGTCGGACCCGCAGGTCTTCATGGTGGATTATCCGGGGGGTGTCCCGTTTAATCTGTTGATGCTGCCTTTGCAGGAGAACGGTAATGTTATGATGATCCACACGCGAGTCCGGCATAAGATTGAAGTTGATGAAAGACGCCGGACCTGTACGGGGGGCGGCAATTACTTCCAGAGCATGACGCGCCTTTTTATACGGCGTTCCACCGATGGCGGTAGAACCTTTGATCATGGGGAAGAGCTGCCGTATCTGCTTGTGACCGGCGGCAAGGAGTTGCCGGGAGTCGGCTTCTATGGTGTCTTGGATGGGCTGATACAGTTGCAGAGCGGGCGTATTGTGGCTGTCTTCTATTTTCTGGATCCGATAAGGTGTGATCCGGAAAAGGGCATTCAGCATTACACTGCAGCCTGTTTGCTATCCGATGATGGCGGTCTCACCTGGAAACGGAGCGGCGAGATTACAGTGGACACCCCGCGTGGGGTCATGGAACCGCAGATGGTGGAGACCGAGCCGAACCGGCTCTTCTGTCTCTTTCGCACCAAGGGTGGCTTTGTATACCAGACCGTCTCAACTGACGGCGGAGAGACCTGGAGCACGTCCGTGCCCTCACCGCTGCCGGCGCCCGAGTCTATGACGCGAATGATCAAATTGCAAAGCGGTAGTCTGCTGGCAGTATG
>JAQVUQ010000380.1 GCA_028699365.1 bacterium
CCGGGTGGACGATATAGAGCTTCACAATACTCTACAAAGCGCGCAGACGCCCAGAGGTTCCGTCGGCGAATGGAACTTCAACGAAGCATTCGGCTCAAAGACGACGGACATTTCCGGACAGGACAGGCACGGCACGTTTACCAATATGTCAGCTTCCGATCCCGCGGCAAGTGTCTGGACCATGGGCCGTCTGGACAAGGCGCTTCAATTTGCCACCAATGCCAACTCATATGTCAGCATACCTGATTCGTCGGTTTCCTTTGCCAACGGCCTTACATTCTCCGCCTGGGTGAAGTATGAGAACCTGACGGATACCTACAAAGCCATTGCCTCCGGACTTACCGGCAGCGGCACAAGCGGAGTATATCCTCGTATGTTCCAGAGCCTGGGCCGCATACACTTCCAGGCGTATGTAGGAGGTTCCATGGTAGAGCTTGTATCTAGCTCCGGGTATATCTCAGTGGGACAATGGACGCATGTGGCTGCGGTAGTGGACACCAATGCGAGAGTTGTTACTCTCTACATTAACGGCACAGCCAGAGGCTCCGTATCGTTCAGCGGAACGGCGATCGATACCGGAACAAGTGCCATGTATATAGGCAATGACGCCACGCTGAGCAAGGCGTTCCACGGCTGCATCGACGAAGTTAAACTTTATAACCGTGCCTTGACGGCGACGGAGATAATTTATCTGGCACAATGAAAGTATAATTAAAAGTTCTGCCTTCTGCCGCACAGCCTGGAAAGGCTGTGCGGCATTTTTATGTGCGCTTATTCAGTTTGGAACCTGTTTTAGGGTGGTATATGGAATACTATGAGGCATGAACACTACCCCAGTGAAATCAGAGAACGCATATCCGGTCGAGGAGAGGAGAGTGTGGTCGGCGATGCCGTCCTCGGCGGCGTAGACGGCATCATCACTACCTTTGCCATTGTTGCCGGAAGCGTAGGCGGAGGCTTCTCCAACCAGGTGGTTATTGTCTTGGGCATTGCCAACCTTATTGCGGACGGCTTCAGCATGGCAGTCAGCAATTTTCTCAGTACAAGGAGCGAGGCGGAAGAGGTAGAGCGTGCCAGAGAGAGCGAAATACGGCAGATCGAGGAATATCCGGAGGGAGAGCGCCGTGAAGTGCGTGAGATATTTGCGCAAAAGGGGTTTGATGACGGCACGCTCGACCGGATTGTTGAAGTGATCACGCGGAAGCGTGACCTCTGGGTCGATACCATGCTGGGAGATGAACTCCACTTGCAGAAAACGCCTAAGAGCCCGCGGCGGGCGGCGATTACTACCTTCACTGCCTTTCTGGTTTTTGGATTTGTCTCTCTCATCCCTTATGTTTTCTCATTTCCTCAAAGGCTGCTCTTCTCTGTCAGCGGTATACTTTCCGCTATCGCATTCTTCACGTTAGGCTTCTGGAAAGGTGTTATTCTGCACAGATCCCCTTTCCTTTCGGGGTTGCAGACGTTTATCATCGGCGGTATTGCCGCCGCTCTGGCCTACGGCATAGGTGTGCTGTTGCATAACGCCTTTGGAGTGGCACCCTGACGGAGCAGATAAAGGGTGCGGTTCGGGAACCGGTGCGGCATTAAGTGCGTCTAACCAGCAAAAGAACTTCACCCTTGATTATTGTTAGCTCAAGGAGGACATAATGGCATTGATGTGTCGTTTCAAGATGTTAGCGTTATCCGGGTTGGTAATAGGGCTTCTTGCAATCGTGCCGGGAGTTGCCGAAGAGTCCGGCAGTTCCGACGAGAAGCAGGTTATCAACGCCTATAATACTACGGGGCTGCAGCTTTACCGGGAGCTTGGACAAAAGCCCGGGAATATCGTTATCTCCCCGTATAGTATCGGGACCGCTATGTCCATGGCTCTGGCCGGGGCCCGCGGCGGCACGGAGAGGGAGATGGCCGGGGCTCTCAATTTCTCTATTCCCCGCGAACGGGTGGATGCGGCTAATTCCGGCGTATTGGACGCGATGGATCGTTACCGGCAGGGGCAGAACGTGGAACTTCTTACGGCCAATGCGCTGTGCCTCACCACGCACGGTGATCTGGTGCAAGACGCCTATATAAAGCTTCTTCGCGATAAATACCGGGCTGAGCTGTTCAGTGCTCAGGATATAGGTCCTATAAACGCCTGGGTGTCTGAAAAGACACATAACAAGATAGACAGGATTCTTGAACAGTTGCATCCCAATTCCGTCTGTGTTCTGCTCAATGCCGTCTATTTCAAGGGACTCTGGTCCGAGCAGTTCGATAAAAAATTGACCCGCCGGGAGAGCTTCTTTACAACGGATGACGGCAAGGCGCTATCCGTTCCCATGATGCGCCGGAAGGGGAAATATGCGCTAAGCGAATATGATGATTTTACGGCGCTGTCCATGCCGTATAAGGATCATTCTCTATCAATGGTAATTATACTTCCAAAAGAGAGAACCGGCCTGGCCAAGGTTGAGAAGAAGCTGTCTTCTGAAACCGTGCAATCCGTTCTGAGCGATCTTGAAAAGAGGCTCCCCGCCGAGGTGGCGTTGAGCCTGCCCAGATTCAAAACAGAGTTTGAGGCGGATGTGATACCCGCATTTAAAGCATTGGGTATGGAACTAGCCTTCTCCGATACGAAGGCAGATTTCGGCGGCATTACCGGCCATGACAACAAACCGGGAGAGATATGGATCAATCAGATCAGGCACAAGGCTTTTCTGGAGGTCAACGAAGAGGGCAGCGAGGCCGCTGCTGCCACGGCGGTTGAATTTGCGACCAGATCAGCATCTCTAAGCACTCAATTCAAGGCAGACCATCCGTTTATGTTTCTGCTGGCAGAGCGCTCAACCGGTGCCGTTTTATTCATGGGACGCGTGAACAATCCCCAATAATATATGCTAAGGTACCGGCTGCCAGACGTCGGTATCTGCCTGCTGGCGGCCGTCTTTGGACCACTTGATGTGCGAATCGGCATAAACGTAGAGAACGCCGCCTTTATGAACGCGTGCATCGCCTATATCTCCAACCGAAGAGGCCAGGTTGCCGGTGTGCGGTTGGCTGGATTTGCCGAAGTCTCCGAAGGCGATAACGGCTGAGCCGGCGGCAGTGAATTGCGAGCTGTTGAGGCCGCTCAGGTTGGCGTTGTAAAAGTAGTCGGTGCAGAAATCTTCAGCGCCGGTAGACGGGCAGGTAAAGATTTTAGCGTTTCCGGACAACGACCTGAAGGGATATCCGTCATCCCCGGGGCCGTGCTCCGCCCAGCTCTGGGCGGATATCCAGTTGCCGCCGTGTTTTTCCACATACATGGCGTTGGCCATGGCAATCTGCCGCAGGTTGTTCATGCAGACCACACGGCGGGCGCTCTCACGGGCACCCATCAGGGCAGGCAGAATTATAGCCGTCATTATACCGACAATGGCCATAACTACCAGCAACTCTATAAGTGTGAAGCCC
>JAQVUQ010000381.1 GCA_028699365.1 bacterium
AACATGTCGGGCAAACCCACACATTTAGGCCTGGCAACCGGCAAGACAATGATACTGCTTTATAGTTTGCTGGCTGATATGCTGAATGAAAGAAGGGTGGACCTGACGCAATTACATACATATAATCTGGATGAATATATGTATGATGATAAATGTCTTTTAGATATTACGCATCCTCTTAGCTATCGGCGTTATATGATGGAGAACCTATTTCAGAGTTTTAAACCGGACCGAGGATTCGATACCCGCAATATTAATTTCCCCGACCCGGATTGTCCCGAAGATTACGACAGGCTTATTGCCGATATGGGCGGGCTTGATTTTCAGTTGCTGGGCATAGGGTTTAACGGGCATATAGCCTTTAACGAGCCGATATCCGAAGAGCTGATATCTGTGGAAGACTTTGCTCAGTTACCTACCAGGATTGTCGGGCTGAAGGAACTGACTATTAAGACCAATGCCGGCCTGACCGCAAATGGTAATATAGCTGAAGTTCCTGTTAAAGCTATTACCATGGGCATGAAGAGCATACTGGAGGCTGGAGAGATAATGCTGCTGGCATGCTTTGAAGAACAGAAAAGCCCGCTGGCTGAAATAAGATGCGGCAGAGTTACTCCATATCTGCCTGCTTCTTATCTTCTTAAACATAACAACATTACCATTGTCGTCAGCAAGGAAAAGATAAACTTATAGTGATTACAAGGCTAATTGAAAGGGAGTATGTATTTGTGAGAACATCAAATAGTTACTTGAAAGAAATGCTTTACAGCGAACTGGCGGATGTGGTAGGCAGGGAAGATATAACCGGTAATGAAGCGGATAAGGCAGCCTATTCCTGCGATTATTATTGGATACCTGAGATGTGGCTGGATAGAGGGTGCCCCAACCCTACGGCAGATTTCATCGTTCATCCCGAAACGGCGGAAGAAGTCTCCAGGATACTGAAGATAGCCGGCAATTATAAGATACCGGTAGTTACCTGGGGAGGAGGAGCCGGTTCTCAGGGAGGCGCTCTGCCTGTATACGGCGGTATAATTCTGGATACCAAGAAGCTGAACAGAGTTCTGAACGTCGACAGGGATGCCCTCAGCATTACGGCTGAAACGGGTATTATAACTCAGCATCTGGAATGGGAGCTGGAGAAGGAAGGTCTGTCTACTATGCATTATCCCGCTTCCATCAGTTGTTCTACCCTGGGAGGCTTTCTGGCTCACAGAGGAACGGGAGTGCTGTCTACCAAATATGGCAAGATTGAAGATATGATCATGTCTATGGAGGTAGTGCTTCCGGATGGAAAGATCATCAATACTTTGCCGGTGCCTAGGCATGCGGCCGGTCCCGATCTTAATCAGCTGTTTATAGGATCGGAAGGAACCCTAGGCGTCATAACCAAGGCTACTTTGAAGTTGCATCCCCTGCCTGAAGATAGGCAATTCCATGCCTTTATCTTCAAGGATATGCATGCAGCTATGCAGGCAGGCAAAGAGATCATGCTCAGCCGGTTGAACCCGTCCGTTATCAGACTTTATGATGAAGCTGAGACCAAAAAACTCATCAAGAGGGTCCTGGGTATCGATAAGAAGGGGGCATATCTGGTATTTGGCTTTGAAGGCGATAAAGAGATAGTGGAGATAGAGAAGAAACGAGCCATAGATATCTGCCGGAAGCAGAGTTCCGAAGATCTTGGCAGCGAGATGGGCCGGAGCTGGTGGGAGCACCGTTACGACTTTTTCTACCCGCCTCATATGTTTGCTCTGCCGCAGGCCTTTGGCACTCTGGATACGGTAGCCACCTTCTCCAATATAGAGAACGTTTACTGGGCCATGAAGAGATCTGTAGAAGATAATTTCCCCGAGGCTGCTTATATAGGGCATTTCTCACACTGGTATGAGTGGGGATGCATGCTTTATGCCCGTTTTATCATAGATAATCCTCCACAGGATCCACATGAGGCGGCACATCTTTACAACAGCATTTGGAATGCGGGTGTGCGAGCGGCTATAAACGCCGGTGGAGTGCTTAATGAGCATCATGGCATAGGGCTGAAGCTGGGCAGACTGATGAAAGAGCAATATGGAGAAGCATTCAGTGTCTTTGAAAAGATTAAAGAAGCTATTGATCCGAATAATATCATGAATCCCGGCAAAATGGGATTCAAGGGGGCTTGAATATGCATATCAGAGAATACACAGATGTAATTAACGCCTGTAAGACATGCTTCATGTGCCGGCATATCTGTACCATGGGAACAGAGACGCAGCACGAGGCCGATACTCCACGAGGCAAAGCCATACTATTGCACAGTATACTTAACAAAACTATGGAACTGAATGAAGAAACGGTAGCTCCTCTCTATCGTTGCACAACCTGTGGCGCCTGCAAAAATAATTGCGTGGGAAACTACGATATGCCATCCTTGGTGCAGGCTGCCAGAGCCGATGTCGTTGAACAGGAGAAGGCTCCGACTGAAGTAGCCAGGATCAAAGATAATATTCTGAACAAGGGTAATATATTTGGGCTGAAAAAGGATATTCCTGTTGGGATGCAATCAAGCAAAAAATCGGCAGGTAAGGCGGATGTGCTCTATTTTGCCGGATGTCATACAGCTTATCTGCAATCCGGGATAGCTGAGGCTATGACCAGGATTATGACGCAAGCAGGAGAGAACTTTACTGTATTGCCTGGAGAGGTATGCTGCGGTAAGCCATTGTATCTTCTCGGTTATCGTAAGGCAGCCCAAGATTGGGCCGGCAAGCTTTTTCAGCAGATAAAGGCTACAGGTTGCAAAAAGATTGTTACTAACTGCCCGAGCTGCTACGATGTTTTCAAGCGCAATTATGAAGCAATGGGTGTCTCTATTGCCACAGAGATAGAGGTGCTGCACGCCGCTGAGTATATCAGTGATTTGATGGCAAATGGAAAGATCGAGTTGCAGAAGCAATTGGGAATGATCGTTACTTATCATGATGATGACTATCTCGGCCGTTTCCATAGTCTGCATGAGCTGCCCAGGCAATTGCTGTCTGCAATACCTGGAATTGAGCCGGTTGAAATGAGATGGAATAGGGAGGAGGCTGCTTCTTGCTGCGAAGCCGGGGGAGTTTTACAGCAATTGTATCCGCAGATCAGCCGGTCGCTTGCAGCCAGAATTATAGATGGAGCTGTAGCAACAGGA
Organism: bacterium; assembly: GCA_028699365.1. Taxonomy (GTDB): domain Bacteria; phylum UBP13; class UBA5359; order UBA5359; family UBA5359; genus UBA5359. The sequence continues at coordinate 3,176 of JAQVUQ010000381.1, forward strand.
GCAGATCGCCTGGTGACGGTATGCCCGATCACCAAAGGTGCCCTTTCCGCGCAAGCGACAGAGCGTATCGACGTATGTGATATTATAGAGCTTATGGTGGAGACACTGATGTAAAGTGAAAGAGTATAACGGAGAATATACTGATATATCGGTAAAGGAGGAAGAGATATAAATGAGCTTTCCTAAAGGCTTTGTCTGGGGAGCGGCATCAGCTGCATATCAGGTTGAAGGAGCGGCATATGAAGATGGCAAAGGGCTT
>JAQVUQ010000028.1 GCA_028699365.1 bacterium
GTGATAGCTTTCGGCTCGCCCACTTATTACGGCACCATGAGCTGGCAGATGAAGAAATGCATCGATACCCTGCCCGTAAGCGTGGAAGGAAAGCTGGCCGGGGTCTTTGCTTCAGCCGCCTGGCCCGGTGGCGGGGGATACGAACTTACCCAGATCAACATGATCCAGGGCCTGCTGGTCCGGGGCATGCTGATATACTCCGGCGGTGTAGTCACCGGGGCGCCGCCCACTCACTTTGGGGCTGTCTCGCGCAAAAATCCCGAAGGATTTGACGCCGACCGTTGTCGCAAACTGGGCCTCAATCTAGCCAAAAAGGGCGTAGAGCTGTTTGGCCAGTGAGACATTGCCATTGACGGCAAAAGGCAGCCTTAGTAAAATGGAGATGAACTGTACGTCTAGTTACTAAGGATGATGGCAAATGGCGGAGAGAATCCTCGTAGTCGATGATGAAAAAGTTATACGCAAGCTGCTGCATGGCTACCTCTCGGAAGAGGGCTTTGAGGTTGAGACCGTCAACGACAGCGCTGAGGCCATCGAGTTGTTGAAAAGGCGATCTTTCGATCTGGTGGTAACGGATATAAAGATGCCCGGTGCGGACGGCATCTATCTGGCCGGGTACATAGATCAAAAATACGGTCTGCCGGTGGTGGTGATCACCGGATATCCCAGCGAAGAGAGCGCCGTGGCCGCTATGCGTCGCGGAGTATCGGATTTCCTGTCCAAACCGTTCAGCCCGGATGTCCTTTTCAAGGTCATCTGGCGCACCCTTTACAGACATACCCAGCGCAGCCGGCTGCGAGTAATATCCATAGCCAATGAATCCGACAAGGAACAGTTGTCGGAGAGCCGGGAAACATACGGCGATACTCCCGGGAAGCTGATGAGCCTGCAGGAGGTTGCCGCCTATCTCAACGTTTCCGTGCAGACTATTTACAGGATGATATCCCGGGGAGAGCTTAAAGGTGTAAAGGTAGGCGTCAAATGGCGTTTCAAGCCCGAATACGTCAAGCAGGCCTATCTGCGCCGGCAATCCTGAATTAATCTCAAGCCGGTCGGGGCAGGTATATGCTGAGAGTAGTGCCGTTGCCCGGCCGGCTGGAAACCCCGATGAACCCCTTATGCTGTTCTATTATGCTGTGAGCCGTAGCCAGGCCAAGGCCCGTTCCTTCACCGCAGGCCCTGGTAGTGAAGAAAGGCTCGAAAATGTGCTGCTGCGTCTCTTCATCCATGCCGCAGCCGGTATCCTTTACGGAAATCAGCACGTATCGACCCGGCTTGAGGCAGGGAACGGGGGCATGGGATCCGTCTTCTATCAATACTTCAGACGTTTCCAGGGTTACCGTTCCCCCGTTAGGCATGGCGTCGCAGGCGTTGATAACCATGTTAAGCAGCACCTGCTTGATCTGCTGCTGATCCACTTTGAGCTTTTCCGGCCCGGCTTTCAGTTTCAGCACCAGCTCGGCATCCTGGCTTACCGCAATATGCCCAAGCATACTTGAGGTGTCCGAGATGACCTCGTTTATGTTTGCCTCGGACGGATTGATGGGTTGCCGTCTGGCAAAGGTCAACAACTGCCTGGTCAACTCGGCCGCACGGTCTGCAAGCTCGCTGATAAGGCCCAGATCTCTTGTCAGCGGATTATCGCTCTCCAGGCGCCTGAGCGCCAATTGCGAATAACCGGAAATACCCATCAGAATATTGTTGAATTCATGCGCAATGCCGCCGGCCAGCCGACAGACCGTCTCCATCTTGACCGCCTGCAGCATCTGCTCCTCAGCCTGTCTTCGCTTGGATATATCCCGGACTACGGAGAGGGCCAGTTCTCCGTCGCCAACTTTAAAACGGTGAATGCTGATCTCGGACGGCAGCTTGCGGCCGTCTTTGGCCACGTATACAGCCTCGAAAACGATTCTCCCTTTACGCATGAACTCACAGGCCAGACGAGGTACATCCATTCGGATATCCTTATCCATGAGATCCACAGGCGACATGGAAAGCATCTCCTCACGGGAATACCCGGATCGTTGACAGGCGACTTCATTGACATACAAGAAGCTGCCGGGCAGCCCGTCTTCCCTGACTGCGTTGATGGAGATTGCATCCGGACTGCTTGCGAACATATCGTTAAAGCACATCGGAATCTTCGACGCGACTCCTTCGATGGGCAGACTGATCTCTATTGCTTTGTTGCTGTTACAATGCATATGACCCCCTCCCTTCGCCGCAGAACGATCAGTCTGCTATGGCTTTCGTCTTTGCCGGAAACAATCGCTTCCACCATGCCGAGTACCATCTCCTGTTATTCCGTTCATCCAAAAGAATCCTGGTGGCTTTGAGTTCAAGCTGCATATCGGCAAACCGGGCCTCTGTGGCCATTATAAATTCGTGGTATACCTCTCTCCACTGAAGAGAGAGCTTCTCTTCCAGATCCGAGGCAAAATTATATAAGACCTCTTCCGTATTCTTATTGATCTCGGATACGGCTCTGTCCATAGTGTGGGCCATAATTCCCGCCATAGCCTGAGCCAGCGCTCTGGAGGACAGCTCAGGCGGCAGAACTTTCTCCGATACTTCGGCCTCCGCTGAATTCACGTCCGGCGCGTGCTCGTTATAATTGATATTTTCTCCCATTGGACGGTGGCCTCCACAGGCTTTATACGTAGAGCGAGGGTATTGCTGGAAGAAAGACAGGTTGCACGCTCCCCATCAAAGGATTTTAACATGCTTAATATTTGCTGGTCAATGATTATCCCTGATAGCATTTGATTAAATAAATGGAATAATCGTTTGTTTACAGGCATACAAGCGCTGACAAGCAGATATTTTAGTCCCTGTTTACCTGAAAAACACGGATATTTACATTGAAAACAGGTAATAAGGGATTATTCATAGAAATAAAGAAAAGTAATAATAATCCTGTTTTTGGAGGGTTGATCATGGAGCTTATGCAAGCCATCAGGGAGAGACGCAGCATCAGACGGTACAGAAAAGACCCGGTCTGCGGCTGCGCCATAGCCGGACTAATAGAGGCCGCCCGACTGGCGCCTTCATGGAAGAACGGACAATGCTGGCGCTTCATACTGGTGCGTGATCACGAAATGCTGCAGCGCATAGCCGGGGAGAACTATGGTGCTCCCGCCTGCATAGTGGCCTGCGGTCTGCCGGAGGAATCCGGCCGTAACAACGAACAGGATTATTATCTGGTGGACGTAGCCATAGCCGTGGAGCACCTGGTTCTGGCAGCCGTAGATATGGGGCTGGGGACCTGCTGGGTGTCCGGGCGCATGCTGGAAGAGCAGAAGATCAAGGAAGCTCTGGGCATACCGGAGGAAGTCAGAGTGGTAGCCATGACGCCGCTGGGCTATCCCGACGGAGACCTGCCGCCCGCGCCCGCCGGCAGACGCCGCCCCACGGAAGAGATCTTCTTCAGCGAGAGCTGGGGCGCGCAGGGGTAGAATTGCCGTCTCAAGCAGCCCTGCGTTCAGGGCCGCTTGAGACGCTTTCCCTGAGCATCCTTGAACTCGCCGGTAACTATCAGGATCAGGTCTATCAGCACCCAGATGCCGAACCCGCCGGCGGTCAGCAATTGAATTACTCCTATGGCAGTGTGTCCGGTATAGAACCGGTGTATGCCCAGCCAGCCGAGGAAGATACAGAACAGTAACGTGGTCAGCCAGTCTCTATCGGAGTATTCCATACTCTGATCGGTCACGTACAGCCCCCCTTTGCCATGATTGCGAGATCGATGATCGATAATTGTCTTATTCCCGGATATGCGGTGAAATACCTGCAACGGGGTTGAAACTGGTGTGTGGAAAACATCTGTAAATAATAGCTCTTGACCAAACGTTTGTTTGCTGATAATATGATTTTATAACAGACAATGACCATGGGAGCGATAATGCCATGAAGCCCATCCGTATTTTTATCAGCGGCGTGCAGAAGGAATTTGCTATAGAGCGCTCCACCCTGCGGGATTATCTGCAAAGCGACCAACTTCTACGGCGCTTTTTCGAGCCGTTTCTGTTTGAGGAGGTGCCCGCAGCCGACCGGCGTGCAGATGAACTGTATCTAAATGAAGTACAGCAATGCGATATCTATCTGGGATTCTTTGGAAACGATTATGGATGGGAAGATGATGAAGGCATCTCTCCAACGCATCGTGAATTTGATGAAGCTACCCGGCTGGGCAAGTTTCGGCTGATTTTCGTCAAAGGAGCGGATGACAAAGCTCGACATCCCAAAATGCTGGCATTAGTTCAAACGGCAGGAGAGCAACTGATACGGCGCCGTTTTACTACGCCTTCCGAACTGATTACATCAGTATACGCAAGTTTAGTTCAGTATCTCGAAATGCAGGAGATGCTTCGTAATGGTCCTTTTGATGCCGCTTTCTGTCGTAATGCCACCCTGGATGATCTTGACGAGGAGAAGATCAGTATCTTTCTTCGTCGTGCCCGCAAAACACGTGGCTATGCGCTGGACGAGCATACCGAACCTCACGGCGTTCTGGAACATTTAAACTTGCTGAGCAACGGACGCCCTTCTCATGCGGCAATTCTGTTGTTTGGTAAACGGCCTCAGAGGTTTCTGATTTCCTCAGAGGTCAAGTGCATGCACTTCCATACAACACAAGTACGTAAGCCGATACCGTCCTACCATATCTATAAGGGTACGGTGTTTGAATTGGTAGATCAGGCAGTGGACTTTGTAATGTCCAAGATCGACCTGTGGGTCGGCACCCGGGCTGAAAGCACTCAGGTGCCTGTGCAGTATGAGATACCCGCTGAAGTCGTTCGTGAAGCTATAGTGAACGCCGTGGCTCACAGAAATTACACCAGCAACGCCAGCGTCCAGGTGATGCTCTTCCCTGACCGATTGGAAGTATGGAATCCCGGAGAACTCCGTCCACCCCTGACACTGGAAAAGCTCACCCAGCCGCACCCATCGCTTCCGGGCAATCCTCTCATTGCGGAACCGCTTTATCTTACTAAATACATTGAAAAAGCCGGATCCGGAACGCTGGATATGATAGAGCTGTGCCGTGACGCAGGACTTCGTCCACCGGAGTTCCGAATGGATGTAGGGTGTTTCATTTTGACAATACGGCGTAAGGACAGAAATTTAACTGAACAGGCAGAACAGCCGGAGTCCAGTACCAGTCCAGTACCAGTCCAGTACCAGTCGTTGGAGGGACGCGTTCTGGATCTGCTGCGAGAAGATGATCTGCCCACTTCGATCATCTCAAAGAACTTAGGGCAAAGCAGAGTTTCAGGACAGCTCAAGGTAGTGCTGAACAGATTGCTATCTGAAGCGTTTATTGAGTACACCATACCGGAAAAGCCCAACAGCCGCTACCAGAAATACCGTTTGGCCGAGCGAGGCCGGGAGCGGTTGAAGAGGCTGAAAGGCTGATGGAATAGGCCAAAAGCTGTAAGGAGAGAGGGATAGCCATTGGATATAAGGCCTGGATTATTTGCGTAAGCAGGCGAGCAAGCATTATAATTAATTGTATGGATAGAGAGAAATTATGGCGCATCTGGGAGATAGGCAAGCGGCTGGAGAGAGGTGAATACCTGTCTACTGCCAGCCTGACTCAAAAATATGAAATAGGGCCAAGAACGGTATATCGTGATATCCAGGATCTGAGCAATATATATGCAATGCCGATAACCTACTGTCGGAAGCGGCGGGCTTACTATTGCAACGACAAAAACTTTAAATTCCATGCCCCTCTTAAGCTGACAGAGGGCGAGTTGCTGGTGCTCTACCTCGGTCATAATCTGCTATCACAATGTGCCGGTACCATCCTGGAAGACTCCATAAAGTCCGCTTTCAGCAGTATCATCAGTCTGCTGCCTCGTGAGGTATCCATAGATGACGCTTCTCTTCTGGAAAGCTTTTCTTTAGACTTACCGCCATTACGTGCTGAAGGGGTGCGGGAGGCAAAGCATTCCTCATCGCTGAGCCAGGCCGTGGCGGAGAAACAGACATGCAGTATACGATACTATACTGCCGGAAGAGGCAAAGAGAGCCAACGCCTTGTTGATCCATACAAGCTTTATTACCACGACGGCGTTTGGTACCTTATCGCCTATTGTCACAACAGAAAGAGTATCCGTATCTTCGCTCTGGATCGTATACTGGCATTGGAGGTTACTGAGAAACACTTCACCGATATACAGGGTTTTAATATTAATGATTATCTGAGTGAAAGTTTTGGAGGCTTTAGCGATGAGCATGTATACGACATAGCTATTCGCTTCAATGCTGCTCAGGCATACTGGGTCAGCGGACGTTGCTGGCATCATACCCAGGAGATTGAAGAACAACTTGACGGTTCCATTATCTTGCGCATGCGTGTCAGTGGTCTGCTGGGAGTCAAACGCTGGGTAATGCGTTACGGGTGCTATGCGGAAGTACTGGCACCGGAGGAATTACGGCGGATGGTTTGTGAAGAGGTTGAGGGGATGAAAGGGGTTTATTCAAAAGAATTAAAATGAAGATCGGTGGCAGGTATTAAGCGATTCTTAATATCTGCCGCAGAAGGTACGATAGGATAGATAGAATGCAACAGCAACTTGTAAGGATGCTTTACAAGTTCGAATCCGGGAAACAGACAGGGTGTGTGTAAAGCATCATATGCAATGAATAGATGTGAGCTGTTTTATTCTGGCGCATAGCGTAAGGATTGGAAGGACACAGGTCAAGTCTCAGGTCAAGTCACAGTGCAAGTCACAAGGCAAGTGGCAGGGCAAGTTCGGGAGCCTGCTTAAGATAAATGAAAAATATGTATAAATCAGCATTGAACGTACAATGATGGTGTTATCGTTTTTTTAATTTCTTTATTACAGTGACACTGTCTGTCAGTGGGAGGAGCTATAATAGTCTTTAACAACGTTCGATAATACAGATATATCTCTAAGGAGGTGAATACTCGCATGAATCTCCGATCTGTGGATACTTACATGCTTCTCTGGGGGAAGACGGACAAGAACAACCAGGATCGTTATCATCCGCTTCTATTTCACATGCTGGATGTGGCAAACGTAACATCGGTATTATGGGATACATGTTTGTCAGCCTCAATTCGTAACCGATTCTCGGGAACACTGAACCTCGACGATGCTTCCTGCCGTCGTTTTATATCCTTTCTGGCAGGTTTGCACGATATAGGGAAGGCATCGTCGGCATTTCAAGAAGGGTATAGGCCTATTAAACAGGGGTTATTGAGGAGAGGCTTCTCTTTTCCTGACGTGAAATGTCCCCATGGGCGTGCTACTACTCTTATTATCCAAGAATGGCTCTCGGAAGAAGTAGGCTTCTCGCAAGATGCTGCTGATGCCATTGCAATAGCACTTGGCGGACATCATGGCCTTTTCCCTGGCATAGCTGACCTGAATTGGTGCAGATTATCGTCTCTTGGTCGTATATCAGGGAATCACAAATGGGACGAAGTAAGGCATGTTCTCCTGGCTTCCTACATGAAGCTCACATTAGGCCAATTGCCTACGACTATACCGCATGAAGCGTTGACACCGTCATTTCTTGCTCTCCTGGCAGCGTTTACATCTATTGCTGACTGGATTGCATCAGCGCATTTTCCCTGTACTGCAATCGTTACTGGCGAAACGGTACGTCCTGATGTATCTCCAGCAGATTATCTTCGAATTGTTCGGGAGGATGCTGATAAAGCTGTGGCTGCCTTGCAATGGATTTTGCCCAGGGCATCTGGTGAATCCATATCCTTCTCCGAGTTGTTTGGGGTGGATTGGAGCCCTCGCCCTTTGCAGCAGGTAACGGAAGGTATTGCCAACAGGCTGGAAGTTCCCGGTTTGGTTATCATAGAAGCTCCGATGGGTGAAGGTAAAACCGAGGCGGCAATTCATCTTGCAGAAGCATGGATGCGCAAGCTTAAACAGCAAGGATGTTATTTCGCGCTTCCAACTATGGCTACCGCCAATTCCATTTTCACCCGTTTCCACAAAGATTACTTGTCCAAGACACATCCTGAGGTGGCAAGTGTGCTGCGCCTCATGCACGGGCAAGCGTCGGTGTCGGAAGAGTACAGACAGTTTTGCATAGAAGGCGTCTACGATTCTGATGAACGGAAGCCGCTCCGTTCGGTGGAAGCTGAAGATTGGTTTGCATACAAAAAGCGAGGGCTTCTGAGTCCATATGGTGTAGGCACTGTCGATCAAGCACTTCTTGCCGTATTACAAACTAAACATTGTTTCGTTCGTCTCTTCGGTTTAGCAGGAAAGACGATCATTATTGACGAAGTTCATGCCTTCGATTTCTATACGCGAGCGTTGCTCGTCCGTCTTCTCGAATGGTTCCATTCCGTCGGCTCATCTGTGGTCCTATTATCGGCAACACTGCCTAAAGCAACTAGGATGTCCCTGTTGAACTCTTGGGGTGAATCAGTGCCTGAAGAGAAGGAGCAGCCTTATCCGCGAGTCACAACCGTTCTTGGGGATACACGTCGCTCGGTACATGTGCCGGAATCGGAGAAGGCTAGAAGAGTCAACCTTGAGTGGGTTGACGAATCGGACGAAGAGTTATCGGCTAAACTGTGCTCTGCAGTTGCCGCTGGAGGATGCGCTGTATATGTCTGCAATACTGTCGGGCAAGCACAGGGGTTCTACCAGACTCTGAATGAGCATGCTAAACAGCGAGGAATCCAGACATACCTACTACACGCAAGATATCCCTTCAGAGAACGGGAGATGAGAGAGGCTGATGCCGTAGCTAGGTTTGGAAAGCATGCTGGCGAAGAAAATAACCCACCTAGGCCCGAGCGGGCGATTATGGTAAGCACACAGATTATCGAACAGAGCCTTGACGTGGATTTTGATCTGATGGTAACAGATCTAGCGCCCGTTGATCTGCTTCTTCAACGGTCCGGGCGTCTGATGAGACATCTTGGTCGTGGAATCCCGCGATACTCGTTTGATGAAAGGAAGCCCCTACTTTGGGTAAGACGCCCGAAGATGGACTCAGATGGACTACCCGACTTCGAGGCTGGCCGGACCATCTACTCCGACTGGATTTTGCTTCGCACGCTGCTGGTTCTCGGAGTAAGGGATAGAGTTGTCAGAGTGCCTGAGGACATTGAGGAACTTATCGAAACTGTGTACGAAGCATCCAGTGATCTCAATGTACCAAAGGTCTTTGAAGAACGGCTTGAAGCAGCCCAAGCGGATTTCCAAAAAAAACTGGATAAACTATGTTTTGAAGCGAAGAAGCGTCTTATCAAACAGCCTGGCTATGAGGGCGAACTAGCACGTATTTTCGGTGAGGCTCTGGAGGAGGATAATCCTGGGGTCCATATAGCGTTTCAGGCAAACACTAGGTGGTCCGAGCTCCCTTCTGTTACCGTCATCTGTCTACACTCATGCGGCGAAAAGGTATTTGGGGATGCTGACTGCAATTATCAAGTCGATCTATTAGTAGAGCCTGATGATACTACTCTTAGGGAGCTAATGAGAGCGACAATGAGCCTTTCGGGATATTCGATAACTAACTATTTCATGGAGAATACGAAGACACCTTTGGGTTGGAGGAATATTGGCATGCTCCGGCATGTGAAACTTGCGGAATTCATTGATGGTACACTTGAAGGCACAGATTTCACTCTGCGGCTCGATCCCGAGTTGGGCGGAGTGATTGAATACCACAGGAGAGCGGAGGAGGATGAGTATTGAGCGGTTCATTTAATCTTATAGATAAGAAGTGGATACCCTGCGTTTTTCAAGATAAACGGGATGAACTTGGGCTTCAGGAAACGCTGACGCGAGCGGACGAGATCAGAGAAGTGCATGATGCATCACCTCTGGTGACAGTGTCGCTACATCGGCTACTCTTGGCGATCCTGCACAGGGTCTTTGGACCGGAGAACCCCAGCAAATGGCGGAAACTGTGGGCTATCAGAAGCTTTGCTGGAGGTGAACTTGAGAGTTACTTTACGAAGTGGCGTTCCCATTTTGATCTATTTGATGAGAAGTACCCATTCTACCAGGATTCGGCGCTTGGACGAAAACTAAACCATGATGAGAATCTGGCCGCAAAGTGGCGGAATCCGATCCCGAAGCTTTTCCACGAACTGGCTTCCGGCAACAATCCCACGCTGTTCGACCACACGTCGAATAATTCAGAGAACGGTATATCGTTTGCCATTGCGGCACGAGGGCTTGTGGCATTACAGTGCTATGCTCTTAGCGGCATAGCAAGTGGAGAAGGGGAGGATGGAAAGAGTCATCCCAATAATGCTCCATTGGCTAGGGGAATTACTCACCTTGTTCGTGGAGATACGCTTTTCCAGACTCTGATGCTGAACTTGGTGGTCTACAATCCTGCGGATGATGAACCCATTGTCTGCTTTGACCATGATGTTCCGGCCTGGGAACTGAAACCGGAGAAGCTCTGGGAATTACGGCAGCCGGTTGGATATCTGGACTATCTGACTTGGCAGAGCCGCCGCGTGTGGCTCTTCCGAGATGAAGTCGGATTGCGGGTGACGGGAGTTGCCATCACCGAGGGGAATAATTTTGCAAAGGACTCAGACTTACGAGACCCGTTTATGGTCCACAAAAAAGATATAAAAGCAAAGAAAAACGAACCTGCTTGGTTAGCGCAAAAATTTCGTCCACAGCGTGCTATGTGGCGGGACATTACCATATTGCTGCAGAAGACCGGAGTTGAAAAGGCGCGCCCCAGAGTCATCGATCACATTGCTACCGTAATCAAGGAGGATATACGATTAGGACTGGACGCCTTCGGCCTGGCCAATTACGAGAAGGCTGGTAAAGTAAACTTCTGGAGGCATGAGCGGCTTCCATTGCCTGCCGAATACTTGGAAAATGGATTTGTGTTTGATGTGTTGCAAAGATGTCTGTATGCAGCGGAAGATACGGGGGATGCAATCAAGTCCAGTCATAGAAGGTTAGCATGCTACTTGGAAATGGCAAATTTGTCGAACAAAGAAAAGGATGCTTTTCTTGAGAAAGTGGGGTGTGGGGAACGACTTACAAAGAAAGAGCAGACAAATCTCGAGAAAATAAATATGCGTGTTGCCACTTTTAATTCAGAGAGTGTTTTTTGGACCACATTAGAGGTTCCGTTTAAGAGCCTTCTTCTACGCCTGCCCGATGCTGTGGCAAATGCCACAGCGGAAGAAGTCGAAATTCCGATGTGGTCGGAGTTTGTACAGCAAACCGCGATCAATGCCCTAGATCGGACGATACTTGACTTGGGAATGTCGCCGAGAAATATACAAGCAGCTGTGAAAGCACGTGAACAACTTCAGCGTAGGCTTGCAAAATCATAACCGAAAGGAGGAGATGACTAATGACTAATAAGAGATCGCGTGACGGGAACTTTATAGAGTTTCTAGAGAGCCTTCGGGACAATAAGAACCGCATGGCGCTTGCCGTCCTTCGCCGTGGATTGGGCAGACCGCCGGGAACCGTGTTATCGATGTCTCCATATATCGAGACGTTCAGGCCAGAGCCTTGGCAGCGCGCGTGGTACTATCTGGTTGCGGCCCTCTTTGCGAGCTATCCTGGCCCCGAGCCAAGCAGAAAGCCTGATCCCCTATCGATGAAGGAACGGCAAAACATAGGGGTTACGATGGACGGGATCGTGCATGCCTATGTTCTGGAAGGTAAGGGTATGAATAAGGATGATGCCCGGAAGAGAGTTGAGCGTCGGTTCATGGCGCTGCTCAACTCGCACCCTGACGACCTGCCTCGGCATCTTATGCATGCCATATCACTTGCCAAATCCAAGGATGTTCCAGTGGACTACCGTAGACTTCTGAGGGATCTGCAGTACTGGACAAGTGAGAACAAATGGGTGCAACTGCAATGGGCAGCCAGCTTCTGGGGCGGCTCTGCGTTGCCGGAACCCAAAGACGTTTGTGATGAAGATGAAGAAATGGTAAAAGATTTAAAAGGAGATGATTCATAATGTTTGTGGAATTGCACATAATTCAAAACTTTGCTCCATCATGTCTCAACAGAGACGAAAGTAACATCCCGAAGGATTGTACGTTTGGTAATGTTCGTCGGGCGCGCATATCCAGTCAATGCTTGAAAAGAGCGACGAGATGGCATCGGAAATTTGCAGAGACCGTTGGGCATGATCCCAGCCTGCTTACTAAGAAAGCTAAGAAGGAACTTATCCGGGGATTGGCAGAACACCATTGTGATACCACTGCAGTTGATACTGCACTTGATCGATTCCTGGCAAACGTTTTACTTCCTATCTCTGCTGGACAGACTAACGTTCAGCTTTTTCTCGGTATAGATGAGTTAGAACTGATGACCAACCGACTGGTTGAGAAGTGGGATGCCTTGGTCGAACTTGCAGAATATCTTGCTCTTTCGCGCCCTGCGAACGATAAGGCGAAACAGCAGGAGATAGACGCCCAGTCGTCAAAACTGATAAAGAAACTTACTGAGGGACTAAGGATACGCACGAGAGCCGCGGATGTGGCTCTGTTCGGACGCATGATTGCTGACAAGCCCGATCTTGAGAAAGATGCTGCCTGTCAGGTTTCCCATGCAATCTCTACACACAGGGTGGATATGAGCGATGATTTCTACACGGCAGTGGATGACCTCAAGGTGCCTGGAGAAGAGCAAGGGGCCAGTATGATGGGGCACATTGATTTTAACAGCTCTTGTTATTATCGATTTGCTGTAATTGATACCGGCCAGCTTCTAACAAATGTGGCGGGTGACCCGAGGAACTTAACGAGTGAGGATCGAGATCTATGTAAGCGTGCCATAGAGGGATTCATCAAGGCTTCGGTTGCTGCCATCCCCTCAGGCAAGCAGAATTCCTTTGCTGCCCTGAACGCTCCGAGTTTAGTATTTGTTGTGGTTCGTGAAAACGGTATGCCATGGGCAATGCATAATGCATTTGAACGACCCATCCGGGTGAACCCGAACACCTATGACTCGAGTGATGAGGAATCCCTCTCTAGTAAGTCTATTGTGCGCCTAGACCAATATCATGGCAAACTGAAAGAGGTATATGGCAACAACGGAGAGGTGTTTGCAGAGGGATGCTATGTTGGCCTTGAGAGTCCAGATCTGCGAAATATTAATCTCATCGATAGATTCGAAACTCTCATTTCAAATACAATGAAGGCGATCAAGTTATGAGCGTGTTGCTGATTCGTCTGGCGGGTCCGATGCAATCCTGGGACACCCAAAGCCGATTCACGGATCGACATTCGGGGAGAGAGCCGTCGAAAAGTGGAGTCATCGGCTTGCTGTGTGCAGCGATGGGCAAACCGAGAGAGGAAAAGTCTGGTGACGGATATCCTACGCTCGCGACGTTGGCTAATCTCAAGATGGGCGTTCGCATTGATAGAGAAGGCACGGTAGCAAAGGACTATCACACGGTAGGCTGTGGGTGGAGCCGTGAGATGGGGGTACGGTATGCCTATATGAAACTAAAGCCTGTCAAGGGCGGGAACCTTGGAGTAGCAACGGCAGATGGTAAGGCACGTGGTCCGGTGACATCTAATCGCTACTATCTTGCCGATGCGAATTTCCTGGTGGGCCTCGAAGGAGATATAGAACTGCTGCGTCATTTGGATAATGCCCTTGCTGCTCCCGTTTGGCCGCTTTTCCTGGGACGGAAGTCTTTCGTCCCAGGCTTGCCGGTATGGATTCCGCATTGCCTATTGCCATCCGGTCGCCTCATTAAGAAACCATTAGAGGATGCTCTGCGGGGATTTCCCTGGTTCCCACGGCAGAAGGAGATACCTCAA
>JAQVUQ010000382.1 GCA_028699365.1 bacterium
CGGCTGTTGATCTCTTTAAATACTTCCGCCATGGCAAAAACTTTGCCGCCGAGACCGCCGTATATGTCCGGCACGCCCTTATCGATCAGTTTCTTGATGCTTTCCATCCCGCCGGACAGAGGCCGTGAAGTAGGCAGAGTGTTCAGTTTATCATCCATATAGAACATCTCCGCCCCAAAAAGGGAAGGCAGGACGCTGGAGCCGTAGTTGCAGCGCACCCCTACTGCCAGGCTCATCTCCGGATCGCATATCCGCTGGGATACTGTGCCGTACTGCTGCAAGGCCATGACCTGAAAATCATCCATAGCCTCGTTCATCGTCACCGAAGGCCACTCCACCGCAGGGTTCTTCTTTATTCTCCTGACGGGAGTAAAGACATCCTCATCAAAACGTCCTTCGAAGAAATCTTTCCACTGTTCAAAAATATCACTCTCCGACCAGGGCTCTATCTGCCTCTCCAGATCGTCGAGATAAGTCTCCATTTCTCTATCTATTATGTTCGATCTGCCGGTTGTCATTTCTATGCTCCATTCCTGTATTTATCCAAGGGAACGAGATCGTTGACGCGTATGTTCCGGCCCTCTTTGATGGACTTATTGGCGGCTATGCCTATCAGGCAGGAGACGGCCCCGGCAAAGGAGCCGGCCTGATGTCCCAGCGGGTCGGGTATGCCTTCCTCGAAGAGCATGTTGAGCAGGTTGGCGTCTCCGCCGCCGTGGCCTCCGCCGGCTTTGGGGACGGTATACCCGATCTTTTTGCCCTGCCGGTCATAGAGTTCAAAGTGATAGGCAGGATCACCGGCCCTGACACCACTGTGATACTCCGCCACTTCCAGCCTGCCTTTAGTGCCGCTGATAGTTGCCTTGAACCCTTCATACGGGCTGTGGGCTATCAGGGAGTAGCTGAGCATAGCACCCTTGCTATACTTGACATTAACGCTCATGCTGTCCTCTATGTCTATCTCTTCCGAGAAGACGCACTGGTCGCGGTAATAACCGTCCGCACTCTCGCACTCCCGGTACATCTTGACATGGTGCTCCCTGGCCTCGAGATCGAAGTAGAACTCACATGTCTTCTTGTATCGGCAGGTAAGGCACCTCTCGCCTCTCTCCTCCCGTGTGGGTCCGTAAAATCTCCTGGTCCCGAAGGCCATGACCTCCACCGGCTCCTCCTCCAGCCACCAGTTGACCAGATCAAAGTGGTGCGTGGACTTATGCACCAGCAGGCCGCCGCTGTTCTCTTTCCTTCTATGCCACCTTCTGAAGTAATCAGCCCCGTGTTTTGTATCCAGCAGATACTCGAAGTCCACGTTGAGGATTTCGCCTACCAGGCCGTCACGGATAGCTCTCTTTACCGCAGTGACATAGGGAGTGAAGCGATAGTTAAACGTAACTATAACTCTCTTGCCGGTCTTCTTTTCCGTTTCCAGGATAGCGTTGCATTTATCCTCATCTATGGTCATGGGCTTCTCTACGATAACATCGACTCCGGATTCAAGGCACTTGATCACATACTCATGGTGATACCGGTCCACCGTGGTAATAATGGCGACATCGGGTTTCAGCTCGGCCAGCATTCTGTCACAATCGTCGTATACAGGGCAATCCAGCCCTACCCACTCTTTTACGGCCGCCGCTCGCAGGGAGTTGATATCATATATTCCCGCAATCCCGGCAACCTCATAAAAGGTCTCTTTAACAGGCAGGGCATACATATTTACCGCCCGCCAACTGGCTCCAATAAGGACATATCGCTTTCTCATAACCTGACTCCTGCTCTAAAACTCTTTCGTTATTTCAACACTAACCTGGTGTCCTGCTTCAGTCCACCTATAACATCCACCGCCCTGATGCTCCAGGTGCCGGCGGGATCATTCAGGGCAAAGTGAATACTTCCCCTGCCTTGTCCGTTGACCACGGCGATGTTGGCGGAGTATTCCTCCCGTTTTCTGCCGCTGGGATCGATTACCTCTATGTGAACAATATCCCAGCCGATAGAAGGCGTAATATTCAGAGAATAATCCACCGTTTTGCCGCATACGGCTGTTCCGGCGGACAGAGACATATTCAGCTTCTGCAACGGCTTATCCGTCAAGGCCAGAATGACGGCCTCACACTGCCCTGTTCTTACTTCAGCCGTATCCGTCAGCCCCAGTGCCTTGCCTGCCCTGACGTCGTAGACATAGGCGGCTTCAGGCAGCTTTACGGTATATGCCGCCTTGCCCTCGGCATCGCCCAGTATGCCCAGCAATTGCACGCCGTTCTTCTCGAATATCCTGGTTACGCCCTGGAAGGCGCTCTTTCCGCCGATACTGAAGGCGGACATAGTCCCGGGGATACTTCCTGCAAGCCCGGACATGTCACTCAGGCATACGGCGTAACCTTTGCCGACATTATATAGATGCATGCCTTCACCCTTATCCGCAGGAGCAGGGCCCCAAGCCCTGGTAAAGAGATTGCCGGAATTGGCTTTGCAATGCCCGTCCATAATTCCGGCCTCCGGACTGCCGATCAGCAATCCTCCCTGCCGGACAAATTCGACAACAGCCTCTTCTTCTGCCTTCGACAGGGATACGGCATAAGGCAATACCAGGACCTTGTAAACGTGATTCCTTAATACCCCGCTCGCCAGTTGTTCGTAGGAGATAAAGGAATACGGCACTGCCAGATCGTTCAGATTCTTGATAGTCCTATCGTTGGCCGTATTGTAATCCTTCATCTTACCGGTAACAAACGATCCCCGGAGCGAACTCATGCTGAAGAGCACCGCCACCCTGGCAGGAGCGGGATGGGCATTATGCACCAGATCCCAGAGGCCTCCCCTGAACTCATCCATGCGGGCTTTGGTATCCTTGCCCGATTGCATATAAGTTCCATCGGGATTGCGGAAGAGCGTGGAGCCCCAGGCGGCGATGCCGGTCCTGCCGTTCAACAGATTACGCCACATATATCCGCCCAGTTCAGGATCTGTCCAGCCGTAGCCGGCACTGTACTTGGTGGACAGCATGCCGTTGACCCTGGAGAAATCCCTGGTCAGTTCTCCCTGGATGCCGTCGTAGCAACTGACGTACTTCAAGGTTTTGCTAAGTTTCCACCAATCGTAACCGTTGCTGGGACCGGGATCTACCGTGCCTGACAGGCAGAGGCGGCCCTGGCTGTCATAGCGCTCCAGCAACTGCTGCAGGTAGCCTATATAACCGGCCCAGGTATCGTCCATGAAGTCACGGTAATCCGACCAGCGGGCGTAATTGCCTTTACCGCTGCCCTGCACCTCTTTCAACGTCAGAGGCAGTGCCTCATCAAAGCTTGTATAAGTCGTATCCCACTCCCGGTTGAGGCCGGCCACATCAGTATACCTATCTTTGAGCCACTTACAAAATCCGGCATAGCAATGTGGACAGTGGCACATCTCCTCATACGCCTGTGACA
>JAQVUQ010000383.1 GCA_028699365.1 bacterium
TAACGGAGCAATACGTGATGCAGCAACTTGTTGCCGGTAAAAAAGTTACTCCGTATTACTGGTCGGCGGAGAAAGGGACTGCGGAAATTGACTTTATTTTTCAGGTAGACAGCGATGTCATACCTCTTGAAGTAAAGGCAGCGGAAAATCTTCAATCCAAGAGCTTGAAGAGCTACTGTCAAAAATACCAGCCAAAACATGCTGTACGTACGTCTATGTCTGATTACAGGCAGGAGGATTGGCTGGTAAATATACCGTTATATGCAATTGGTGTGCTGCCGGATATGATGAACGGTAGGTAGTTTATTCCCTCCAAGGCATTTTGGATACCTATACTCTTCTAACGGTAAATTGCCAGGGGATATTCTCGACAAGGTGCAGGTGTTACATCACAGGGAGAAGGAATGGTTTGAGATTGTTCATTAATAATCCTTAACGTAACATCACTACATTTGCCGGGACGGCATGGTGGCGGCAATAATTTCTTGTTTGCTGACGGTCATGTAAGGTTTTACCGTGATATAACGGCCGCTAATGTCAGCATTACGCCCTGAACGACCAAAGCAAAAAGCCAACTGATGCACATTGACTCTGACATAATGTCATAGTTTACTATATGCTCGGAGGTGATGAGATGCTTTATCGGATAAAGGAAGCGGTAGATATGGCGGGTGTAAGTGTACGCATGCTTCACCACTATTATAGCGGTTGAAAGAAAGCAAGGAGATAGTATGCTCAGTTTGTCGAACTACTTTATTAAAGAGCATGTCAGCTTTATGAAATTGTCGGATACGTATGAAATTATCGATCCTGCTTCCGGCAATAAAGTCGGTCACGCCAGAGAGAGTATCAGCGCTGCAATGAAGTTGCTGCGCTTCTTTCTGGGTGACTATAAAATGTTTATGCCCACAAGAGTGGATGTCACGGACATTAACGATACTGTGTTATTCAGCATTAAAAAGAATTGGCTTTGGAAAGTATCCGTTCTGGATCGTAACGGCAATCAGATAGGCTGCTTTGCGAAAAAGAGACTTGCCTTTGGTAATTTCTTCGATATCTTTGATGGAGGCGGCAGTAAAATAGGTACGGTCAAGGGCGACTGGAAGGGCTGGAACTTTAAAATTATCGGCGAAAATGACGGGGAGATGGGAACGATAACCAAAAAGTGGGCCGGTATAGGCAAGGAGTTGTTCACCTCCGCCGATAATTATATGATCTCGATCAACGATGATCGGCCTGATCTCGAGAGAAGCATGGTGCTCCTGGCGGCTGGTTTGGCGATAGATACTGTTTATAAGGAATAGATAGAGATAACTAACGACCGGCACTCAGGAGAAAAATCACGGAATGGCCTGTAATCTGCAGGTGTTTGGGGGTATTGTATTGCCGTAATGATTAAGAGGGAGGTAATGTCATGAACGTATTGTTGGAACTGTTCGGTTGGGGCTCACCTCTAGGTTTGGGCATATTTCTGGTCTGCATCGGACTACTGATATATTTGCTTGCGGCTGCCGGGGAGAAGGGGCGTAAGGCAGGAAGTTGAGTAATTAGATTCTGCTGAAAAACTCGATAGATAGACAAGGAAAAAACAGGTAAACATGGGCATAGCAGGTAAAAAGTTAAAGGGATTAACCTCCTTTTCAAGGAATCTTTATAGTAAGCACACCACAAAGATCCAAAGGAGGAATCCCTATGTTGTTACTGATTCCACACAGAGGTCTCAATTCCTGCCGGGAGGTGGTAATATGCTGACTTTACGCAATTACCAGCTTCCACTTTGGGCCTCTTTGTTGCCGGATAATGCTACCAAATTACCTGACGAGTTGCAGAAGATCAGCGATATTCTCGACGATCCCATCTTCATGGCACCATATATCGCTAACTTCAATACTCGCATAGGGCGACCCACTATTCCGGTAGATACCTTGCATCGCCTGATGTTCCTGAAGCATGCTTACAGCCTAAGCTACAGAGAATTAGTAGAGCGGGTAGAGGACAGCATTACCTGGAGGATATTCTGCCGCGTTGAGAAGCTGCCGCATCATACCACTTTGGTCAAGCTGGATAAAAGATACGGCTCCTCTACCGTAGAAGAGCTGAATAAGAAAGTTCTGCTGGCAGCCAAAGAAAAGAAGGTTCTCACCGGCAGGAAGATGAGAGTGGACACCACCGTAGTGGAGGCCAACGTCCACTATCCTACAGACATCAGCCTCCTTCATGACGGTATCAAAGCCGTTACCCGCAGCATTAAGAAGATCAAAGCTGCCGGTCTTGTTCAGGGAGAGAAGTTCCACGATCACACTCGCAAGGCTAAAAAGATACTGCTCGGTGCCACCAGAGTCTGCAGGAAACGCCTGAAGAGTGGGACTAAAGATGTCCAGGCAGCCGTAAAGCAGATGCAAAAGCTGGCTAAGGATGTAACTTCTTCTGCACAACGGGTAATCGATGCAATGGAGCATTCAGCCGGTGAGACCGTATCGCCTATGTTCCATAGCGCCCGTAAAGTAATAGAGCGGACCAAGAGCATCATCGGGCAGACAGAGCAGATAATCTCCGGTAACTACCACATTGAAAACCGTATAGTCAGCCTTCACGATACAGATGCCCGTCCCATAGTCAAAGGCAAGACCGGTAAGCCGGTAGAGTTCGGAGAAAAGCTGCTCATTCAGGAAAACGAGAAAGGTATCGTCACCGGCTATGAGGTCTACGACAGTAATCCCTGCGATGATACTCTACTCAAGGCAGCTCTTGAAATACATATTCAGGTCTTCGGCAAAGCACCAAGCAGCGTAGCTACGGACAGAGGCTTCAGTTCCACTGCCAACGAAAGAATGCTGCAGGAAGCCGGAGTAAAGAAGATCAGTCTGCCACGCAAGGGTAAGAAGAGCAAAGCCCGGCAACAGCATGAGAGACAAAGTTGGTTCAAGCGGCTGCAGCGCTTCAGGGCTGGGGGCGAAGCCACCATCAGCTATCTAAAGCGGAGGTTCGGGCTCAGGCGCAGTCTTTACCACCAGCACGAAGGCATGAAACGGTGGGTTGGACACGGCATTATGGCCATGAACCTGATAAGGATAGCCGCTATGCTCTGAGAGGACGGAATATGGATACAGGATAGCCCTTTGTTATCTATCTATCGAGTTGTCAAAGTGCTATGGGCCGGCTATACTCCTGGCCCGGTGGACTTTTTCAGCATAATCTAATTAGTTTGACGGAGTTGTTAAGCAATGACGATAAAACAATAGCATTAATGGCAGCAAAGCTTTTGGCTTATAATAAAGTTAAGAATGCATTTCCTGTCTTAATAGAGTTTATTAAGACAGGAAACGAGGTAAAATATAAGAGAGATGCGGCAGTATTGCTAGAGGAGATTACGGGGCTGAGATACGGTTTTGATTACGAAAGATGGTATAACTGGTGGCT
>JAQVUQ010000384.1 GCA_028699365.1 bacterium
ACATCAAGATCTACCGCGGGCAAGGCTGCACCGGCTGCCGCAATACCGGCTACTTTGGGCGCACCAGCGTCTACGAGCTGTTAGCCCCGTCAGAGAGAGTCAGAGAAGCCATCATCAACAAAGAGAGTTCCGCCAACATCAGGAGGATAGCCGCCGAAGAAGGCATGATAACCCTGCTGCAAAGCGGCATAGAGAAGATCAAAGCCGGAGTCTCCACAGTGGAAGAAGTCTTAAGAGCTGTGTATGTAGAGGGCTGAGATGGAGTGAAATCATGCGAAGCATACCAAAGCACTAATTGACTTCAGTCTTCAGACTTCCCGTCCTCCTCCGTAGCAGAGCAACTGCTACGGAGGGTGGACAGACTGCTTGAGTAATTTGCAAGGAGGCGGAGTATGGCCACCTACGATCACGACCGCATAGCCATGAGATTAGCCCGGAAGTTCAACGCCACCTACACCACCCACTGGAGCCATAAAGGCCCGGATATCCAGTACGGCGAGGTAGCCATAGCTGTGGAGACAGCCGACGACGGCATCACCACCAAAGCCCCCGCCGAATTCGCCCGGCTGGTGAACAAGAAGAGGTATATCGCCGTGCCCGCCGATGAGTGGAAGATAAAGCTGGCCAGGCAGGCCGTAGACGGCACCGGCATAGGGATTATGGATGAAAACGGAGAGGTCCTGGTGGAAGCCAGGAAGATAACGTTGTAGAAAGATATCGGGCGAGTAATCCCGCACAGCGGGCAGACAAGCGCCGGATAGAGATGACAATAAAGAGCCGGGAAGTTGCAGCTTCCCGGTAGAGCCTAAAGAAAAATACCTGGCAAGGTCGTTACTTTAGGGCTCGTCTTTATTATATTCCTGTTCCGGATTTATGTTAATACGCAGTTTGCTTGTCCTGCCCGTCGTGAGTCGAGTAAGGTAAAAGCCAAAATGCTGGAGTGTAGGGCCAGGAATTCCGCATTCCGAAATCGGCATTCCGCATTTAAAGTGAGAGGGGGAAGGGAAAATGATGTTTTCATGTCCCGTATGCAAGAGTATGTCAGTTCAACTGTATAAGCTGTTGAGTGGAACGCTTATAGCAGTTGTTACAGCACTCATAATCTCCATATCCGTGCCGGCCCAGGCCTTCTTCATAGCCGCTACCACCCAAACCGAAGAAGAGCAGGCCGCCAAGCCTGCATCCGGAAAGGCGGAATTTCAATGGGACAAGGCCTACCTGGATTTGGAAAACAAGCTGTTTGAGGCCGGAGTCGACCTTAACGATTACAGGCATATAGGCTTGTCCGGCAGCATCATCAAAGACACCAAGGCCAGGAACGAGATACTGACAGGCTTTACAAAATACGTCGCTCAAAACTCCTGGCGCTCGGAATCCTCCTGGGCGCAGTACTATGTAGCCATTCTCACCGATGAGAAAGTGCGCCAGGATGTTGAGCGACGCGCTGACACAATTGGAAATGGATAACGGAAAAACGCGCTGGCAAGCCGTAGAGCAATACAAAGCCCTGGAAGAGAAATACTCCAACTTCAAAGATATGGACACGGTGCTGTATCGTCATGTCAGGTTTCTCTTCGATTACGGCGCAATAGATGAAGCCAGGCCACTGGTGGATAAGTTCCTCAGTCGCTATCCCAAAAGCGAATACCAGGAAGCCTTCAAATTCTATAAAGCCAGAATAGAACTGCGCAAAGGCAATCCGGCCGAAGCCTATCGTCTGATAACGACGCTGACAGGCAAAGATATCTACGTCAGCCAGGCAGCCGTCAGCTACTACACCGCCGTAAGCCTGGCGGAACTGTGCAAGACCGTGAAGTGGCAATTGGACGGACAGATAAACATGGAGAAGATCGCCAAGTTGATCACTACCGCCGTAGAGAGCGATCCATCCTATAAGGACAATAGCATTTCACTATACGATGAAGCCTGCAAGACAATGGCGGAAGGACTCTATCCCGTCCCCGATGTCGACAGCCTGCTGCAGCGGCGCTATGCCCTGCAGACATTACGACGGCGTAATCCATATGCACTTCTGTCCAAAGTCCTCGATGACAATATAACCGAATGCCGGGAGAAGACCGCCCAGGAATACTGCCGGCTGGGAGATATAGCCTACAATGCAGCATCCAGGAACAGCGCCTATAAATACTATACCTCAGCCATAACAGAGAAGCCGGACATGAAAAAAGCCGCCTATGTCCATTACCGGCTGGGAATGAGCCAGATCAGCCTGCGCAAATTCGATCAGGGCATAGACTCATTAAAAAAATCAATTGGTCTGGACCCGCAAGCACTATATGCCGACGAAGCCCAGTTCACCATTGGCTTGACCTTTGGCAATGATATGAAAAGATATATCGAAGCAGTCAATGAACTGAAAAGAGTGCCTGTCAATTATCCAAGTAGTGAGTATGCTCCGGAAGCTATGTACTATGCAGGCTTTTTCAGTCAGGCTCTGGGTGACGACAGTACAGCTATCTGGGCCTATTCCCGTGTAGCTAAACTAGTTACCATCAAGGCGTCTCTCCCTTAAGAAGTCTTATAATTTCCTCGTTTTCAGGTGTGCTTTTCTTTCTGGAGGCTAAGGAGAGCGCTGTGCTGCCGGTGCTATTCTTGGCATTGGGATCGGCGCCCCTGGCCAGCAACTCCTTTACAATACCTGCGTAACCTTTTTCTACTGCCAGCATAAGCGGTGTCTGATACTCAACGCCTTGGATACGAATATCGGGACTTTGCGATAATATGAAATTTATGGTTTGGGCATCTCCATTGGCCAGTGCTGCTGTTAAGGGAGTATCTGCGCCAGACCGTTTCTTCCTGGCATTGATATCTGCTCCCTTGCTAATGAGTGCCCGGACTATCGGCAGACATCCCCCTTTGGCAGCTATAACAAGGGCTGTATCGTCATTGGTATAAGATTTTGAATCCGGGTCCACTCCGCTCCGGAGCAGTATTTCCGCAATCTCGGAGTGACCACCCTTTGCGCCAATGACCAGAGCGGTTTGCAGTGCTTTGTCGTTTAGCGATAACAGCTTCTTGTCATAGCGGTTCAGAATATCCCTGATTGCAGCGATATCGTCTCTACTGCAGGCTGACAATAGCAGAGCGTTAGGGTCTTTAACTCCAGCCTTCAAAAGCAATTCTATGATCCGGATATTATCACGTGTTACGGCTATCTGAGTGGGCGTACGATTCCGATTGTCTTTGATATTTATATCCGCTCTTCTCTCCAGCAATATACGGACGCTTTCAACCTCTTGCTTCTCGATTGCTATATGCAGAGCAGTTCGCCCGTAACCATCTTTTCTGTTTATATCGGCGCCTTTGTCGATTAGTGCTTGCAGTATATCAGAACGTTTTTCCACAGCCCATATCAAAGGGGTAGCTGCGAATTGGGGATGGTTAGAGA
>JAQVUQ010000385.1 GCA_028699365.1 bacterium
TCGGGATGGTGAACAGGCTGTCTCCGGACATCGTGTGCCTGACAGGAGATATTACTGAGGATAGCCGTTATCTACCACAGGCGCTGAGTATAGTTGAGCACATCCAATGCCCTGTATACGGGGTTCCAGGTAACCATGAATACTGGGGCGGCTCTGATCTTGAGATGGTGCAAAGCAGCTTAAAGCGTACAGGCGGCGATCTGCTGATAAACCGGGCTGTCTCGATCAAGGGCGGATTGTGCCTTCTGGGACTTGACGATATGCTGGCGGGACATCCGGAGTTGCCTCGTATGGAGGAGGCATCGTGCTCTGCCGGGATACTTATGGTGCATTGTCCCGGATATGTGGATACTTTGCCGGACGGATTGAAATTCGGACTTGCTTTGTCGGGACATACGCACGGCGGCCAGGTAAGACTGCCGTTAATAGGTGCAATGGCGTTGCCCGATGGCTCAGGCGTTTACCAAAGGGGATTGTATCGCACTGGTCATGGCCCTCTTTACGTCAACAGTGGCCTGGGAACGTGGTTTGCCCCGTTCAGGTTTCTCTGCCGCCCGGAAATAGCGCTGATCACTCTGTCTGTGGATTAGGCCCAGGGCGGAGAAGCTTCCCGGGCAGACGGCGTGGACGCGAATGCCGTCGTTCTACACCTCTTTTGCCAGGGCTTTGCTCATTTCCATGACGGCATGTTTTGAGACACCGTATAGCGACTGCCCGGTGTATCCCTTGACGCTGATCACAGGGGATATATTGATAATGGATTGATTCGAGGTCTGACCCCTAGCCTCCCTATTCGAAGCATTTGATATGACTGAAATCGAAAGACATAAAGCGAAGTATGCTCAGGAGGTGCGAGAGAAATACGGTGAAAAAGCCGTGGAGTGCGAGCAGCGGACGGCGGGATATACCAAACAGGATTGGGCTGCGATAATGTCCAAGTGGGATGTCATCTTTATTCCTGAAGCGAGCTATGCATATATACTGTGATAACTTGGAGAAGCTATAGCGTAATCTGGAAATAGACCGGTTGTAGATATATAAAAGCATCTGTATGCCGGTTTTGACCAGTTCAAAACGGGAAAAGAAAGGTAGTTGAATTCAACTATAGCGGTTGAAAGAAAGCGAGGAGATAGTATGCTTGGCAGGTGTTAAGGTTGTTGCATTGCCGTAATGATTAAGAGGGAGGTAATGTAATGAACGTATTGTTGGAACTGTTCAGTTGGGGATCGCCTTTAGGACTGGGCATATTTCTGGTCTGTATCGGACTACTGATATATTTGCTTGCGGCTGCCGGTGAGAAGGGGCGAAAAGCCGGCGGTTGAGGGTATTAGCTTTATTCTGTGATCCGGACGGCAACAGGATAGAGATACACCAGCATACGCCGGAAAACGCTCATCTGAGCGGTGAAGACGTTATTGTCGAGTAAGGTGTGGGTCTGTCGAACAATTTTTATGGTGCATTCAATAATCTCATCATTTTCAGATCGGCACCTATGGCGGCAATAGACAGTGGGGTCTCACCCTGCTTATTTCTGCAGTTCTTATCGGCACCGTTTGCTAACAGCCATCCAGCTACAGGTGTGTTATTATTGCGAACGGCAACATGTAAGGACGTATTATCGCTGTCATCCTTTGCATTGGGATCGGCGCCGCTGGATTTGAGCGATTGTGCTATTCTGAGTAGTGTGTCGATATCCTCCCCAGTTGGGCATATAGCAGCCAGCCTATGCATCAGTGTTATTCCATGGTTATCGCAAGTGTCAACTCTGGCACCACTTGCCATAAGGGTTTTTACAGTAGCCTGACCATTATCAAGCATGCTTTCCGTCTTGAAAAAATCGGTATTCAGGACTTCATATAACGGTGTCTTGCCGTCATTGGTGCCGGCGTTGACATCGGCGCCCTGGGCTATAAGCAATTTAGCCATATTAGAGTTAAGCGTTAGGTGTAATGGAGTAAGTCCTTTGCTATCCTTGTTATTTACGTCGGCACCTCGTGCAATAAACAGCTTGGCAAGATCAAGCATGCGCGCATAATAGAGTGGGGTACGACCGTAATTATCTCTGGCATTAACGTCGCTCCCTTTATCAAGCAATAGTTTTGCTGCATCAGGATAATATGCGCAATGCAGGGGGATACGGCCGTCATTATTCTTGTCGATGACACGAGCCCCGTTTTTTACCAGCCACTCGATCATCTTCACGTTGTTTGTTAAAGCAGCCCTGTGTAAAGGGGTATCACCTTTATCATTTCTGGTATGGATATCAGCCCCTTTCCCTTTCAACTGCTCCAGTATTTTAATATAAAGGCGATTTTTATCCTCATCCTGGGATGCAACAGTATGAGCCAGATTGTGCAACGGTGTCCAGCCTTTATTGTCTCTGGCATTAACATCAGCACCGCGGGATATCAAACATTCAATGACGGAATATCTGTCATAAACATCGGACTCGCCAAAAAATGATCCGGATAACTGGTTGTGCAGAGGCGTATCTCCATCCGTGGAACTAGCATTGATATCGGCACCACTATCTATCAGTATCCTGGCTATATCACCCTTCTCTACACAATGCAGAGGCGTATAACCGTCGTTGTCCCTGACATTGACATCAGCGCCTTTGCGGATCAACAGCTTGACCAATTCCGGAGAACTCCTGAAAAAAACGGCAAAAAGCAACGGGGTATGGCCTGTTTTATCTCTGGCGTTAATGTCGGCACCCTTGCTGAGAAGCATCAATACTATCTCTTTTCGTCCGGCAAAATGCAACGGCGTATTTTCATCTTTATTAACGGCACTAACGTCGGCCCCAAGGGCCAGAAGGCGTCTTACGATCTCCTTGCTGCCTACATTAGCGGCCCAGTGCAAAGGAGTCATACCGCTCGCCTCCTTCGCTTCCAGAAGTCTGGGATTATCCTTTAACAGTTTGAACGCCTTTGCCGTATCCACTTTCCTTATGGCATCATGTATCGGGGCACACATGGCTGCGTTTGAGAGTGCCATAGATAGTATAAGAACTATAAATACTAAACCCGATCTTTTCATATTCATAGCTGATCTCCCGTTCATTCGTTTCTTGAAAGCCCGAGTTTAACTGTCATCCAGTGCAATCTGTTCATAAAAGAGAAGCTCCTGATTTATCAGAAATCGCTCAGCACGCCGTTGATTAAGAGATTCATCGGTAAACATCAGCATGCTTATCGTGAGGCTGAAGTGTAAATCAACTTTTCGGCCAAACGCTATAATACCATTTTATCATTCTACTGCTTTATGCTGCAAACCTCCTGCAACATCATGTGAAAAACCGATGCAAAAGATATTTACTGTCCTGAAAAAACCACCTACGCACAAGAATCAGTCTACAAAATTTGACAGCTAATCCTTGATTCTAAGCAGCTTTCTCAATCGTTAC
>JAQVUQ010000029.1 GCA_028699365.1 bacterium
AAACACCTGGCCTGGTATTTCAAGGGATTGCCCGGTGCAGCCAGGCTGCGTGAGGAGATCAACGCCATGTCGGGCAGAAGCGATGCCGAAAGGATCTTCGCGCTGGTGGCTGTGCATAGCGCATAGAATAAGGAGCAAGTAATTAAAGTCGATATGCGGGGTCTTACGGCTGTAGTGTTGTTGGCGCTGCCTGACCCCTTGGGAAGAGGAATAAAGATGAAAAAAGTTGTCAGCGTAAGCCTTGGATCTTCAAAGAGGGATCATGCCGTGGAGATGAATCTCTTCGGACAGCAGGTGAAGGTGCGCCGTATGGGCACCGACGGCAGCATGCAGAAGGCCATAAAGATGATTGGTGAGCTGGACGGAGAGGTCGATGCCATCGGTCTGGGAGGCATAGACCTCTATCTGATAACCGCAGGCAGAAGGTTTGTCGTCCGGGATGCTCTCAAGATGGCCCGTGCCGCCTTTATAACGCCGGTGGTAGACGGCAGCGGCCTGAAGAACACTCTGGAGAGACAGACGATAGAATATCTTGTCAGGGAGGGTATCATCTCTCTGCCCGGCCGGCGGGTTATGCTGGTGAGCGCCGTCGATCGCTTCGGCATGGCCGAGGCGGTCAGTGAAATGGGGGCGGACTGTCTCTTCGGCGACGTGATCTTCGCCCTGGGTCTGCCGGTGCCGATAAGATCGTTGCGGTTGCTGAAGCTGGTGGCCTTTACGCTGCTGCCTATCATCTGCCGCTTGCCGTTCAAGTTGATATACCCTACCGGCGAGAAGCAGGATAGCGAAGATCCCAAATACAGTAAGTATTTCGATTGGGCCGAGATCATTGCCGGTGATTTTCACTTTATCAAAAGATATATGCCGGCCAGGCTGGACGGCAAGGTGATCATCACCAACACCGTCACGGCTGCGGATGTTGAACAGTTCAGGCAGCGGGGCGTGAAGATGCTGGTGACCACCACCCCGGAGCTTAACGGGCGCTCTTTCGGCACCAACGTCATGGAGGCTGCCCTGGTGGCTGTCAGCGACAAGCCTGCGGCCAAAATTACCCCTGAAGATTACTGGGAAGCGTTGAAAAAGCTAGGCTGGAAACCCAGAGTAGTGCGTTTCGATGTGCCCGAACGGGAGATTGCGGAGGTTGCAAATGGGGATATCTGAAGAAACCCTGGAGAAGTTCGGTCGATATCACAACCCTTCCCTGGCCCGGTTGCTGAAATTCACCGGCTATGCCGCGGTGGAGGAGTATGCCGAGGGCGTGCGGATAACCGATAGTGAGGGGCGGACCTTTATCGATTGCGGCGGGGGCTACGGCGTCTTTTCGCTGGGCCACCGGCATCCGCGGGTGGTGCAGGCCGTTAAGGATCAACTGGACCGGATGCCCATGTCTTCCAAGGTCCTGATCAACAAACAGCTTGCCGACCTGGCGGAGCGGCTGGCCCAGGTGACCCCCGGCGATCTGCAATACTCCTTCTTCTGCAACAGCGGGACCGAGGCGGTGGAGGGCGCGCTGAAACTGGCGCGTCTGGCTACCGGGCGCACCCGGATCGTGGCGGCGGAGAACGCTTTTCACGGCAAGACCTTCGGGGGTATGAGTGCTTCCGGCCGGGATATCTATAAAGAGCCTTTCCAGCCGTTGGTTCCCGGCTTCGATCACGTTCCCTTCGGAGATACTGCCGCCATGGCAGCGGCCGTAAACGATGACACGGCAGCCGTTATCCTGGAGCCCGTCCAGGGTGAGGGCGGCGTTGTCGTGCCTCCGGACGATTATCTGCCGGCAGTGCGCCGTATCTGCGATGAGCACGGCGTTCTTCTTATCCTGGATGAGGTCCAGACCGGCCTGGGCCGGACCGGCAGGCTCTTTGCCTGCGAGCATTGGGATGTGGTGCCGGATATCATGACCATGGCCAAGGCCCTGGGCGGCGGCGTCATGCCCATAGGCGCCTTTACAGCCTCCGCTGCCGTCTGGAAGTGCCTGTCTACCCGGCCCCTTATCCATACTTCCACCTTCGGCGGCAATCAACTGGCCTGTGCTGCCGGTATTGCGGCCGTGGACGCCATCGTCGAGGAAAGACTGCCGGAGCGGGCGGCCGTGCTGGGTGAACGGATGATGGCCGGCCTGGAGGAACTTCGGTTGCGCTATCCGGACATCATCAAAGAGGTCAGAGGCAAGGGCCTGCTGATAGGCCTGGAACTGACCGATCCCGGATACGGCGGATATATCATTCCTGAAATGGTCAAGGGCGGCGTCACTGCCGTTTACACTCTGAACAATCCCGGCGTCATCCGTTTTGAGCCGCCGCTGGTAATTACTGAGGAGGATATAGATACGGTGCTGCGGGTAACGGGAGATGCCGTGGCCAGGGCGGCTGGGGCGGGGGTAAACATGTAACAATAAGATGTCTCATGCCGGAGGTAGAATATTCCTGGATGGCAGCTATGTGATATATTAGCGGTACGCTTCTGCCAGGTATATACTGAGGGAAGGCTTTATGTGGCGAAGGAGGATATCCGCTTGACAGAGAATAACTCTGTAAGACAGAAGCTGTTATTTGAAGGTAATACTCGCGTTATTACATGTACAACTATCGGTGGATTTACTAAGCCTTACACGCCTCATTATCACTCTGAACTGGAATTTCATCTTATATGCCGAGGAAAATTCAGATACTTTATCGGTGATACCAGCTATAATCTCCATAATAATTCTCTTGCAATTATCCACGAAAACGAAGTTCATAACTGTATCAGTGCAGCCAGCGGATATGCTAAGAAGATGTTGCTCATTTTTTCTCCCAAGCTGCTTAAAAACAGATCTTTTGCGTTAGAGATTATTGATCGTTTGAAAACGGTGCATTATCTGAAGCTCTCTGAACAGCAGGCCAGAGCTGTAGAGATGGCTATTCTGGAGATTGCGGAGGAATACAGGCTTAAGGAACAGCACTGGGAGCGGGCTATCACGGACGTAATTGAAAAACTCCTTATCGTTCTGGACAGGGCACGGTTGAATATTGATGAGCCGCAGACAGTGGAGGATCCCCTTATTCAGGAGATTCTGGGCTATTTAGAGAAAACTTTTGCGGAGAAGACCTCTCTATCCGATTTAGCTGCTAGATTTGATGTATCGCCGTACATACTCTCCCGGATGTTCAAACAATATGTTGGGATGGGTTTTAGGAAGTATCTGATCCATAGAAGGATTGTAGAAGCCAAATGCTTACTGGAGCAGACTAATCATAAAATTCTAACGGTGGCGCAGGCCGTAGGTTTTGATGATCTATCAACATTTAATCGAGACTTCAAGCTTCTGACAGGAATCCCACCGTCAGTCTACCGCAAAATTTCCCCATAAAGTACAAGAATTCCCGAGACTTTGCTGGAGCGGCGACATACTATAAAAACAGAAGTAAGCAGCGTCGGAAGGGGTTATCGGCATGCACCGTTTTTTGTTGAGTTCCAGGGGAGATACCGTGTCAAACGACGGTGCATTTCAAATGGAGGGAGTGGCCGTCTCTTCAGAACACAAGCCCGTTCTTGAGGCTCTGATGATTCCGCCTGGTGAAAAGATTATCATTCACATGGTCCATCTGAGTCATCTGGATCTCATGTGGTACTGGCAACTCTCCGACACGATAGAAATGAGCCTGGATACTATTCGCTGGCATGTGGAGATGCTTGAGAAACATCCTGATGGATGCTATTCGCACACGCAAATATTCATTCTCAAGCTGGTAGAGCAGATTGACCCCGAGCTGTTTGGCAGGTTTTCCGCTCTTGTAGATCAGGGAAGAATAGAATTGGATAGTGGACAATGGGTTGAGCCTGATAGTAATTTGCCATGTGGAGAATCCCTGGCCAGGCAGTTTCTTTACGGCCAGAAATATATTGAGAGCAGGTTCGGTATCCGAGCAAGGACACTAGTCAACTCCGACAGCTTTGGACACTGCAGCAGTCTCCCGCAGATAATGCAACAGGCAGGAATTGAGCATGCGATCATCAAACGTCCCAGACAGCGCTATGTGGACTTGCCGGAAACACCGTTTCTTTGGCAAGGAATAGACGGCACTACGATTCCACTGCTGCGCTTCATAAACAAGGGGGCCGGGTTACCATCGCTCAGCCAATACTATGATTTACCGCATGGACTCAGTGAGTTGCAGGAAAAGGTGAACCGCAATTTAAACGCAGGTTTCCACCACTTGTTAGGATCTCACTGTAACTCGGACGCCGGCGGTGTGTCGCCATATGTACGGCCGTGCAGGGGCGATAAATATGAGCTGAGGTATAGCACGCCCAGTGGTTTCTGGAACGCTGTAGAGAGCGAAAACACTCCCATGCCGGTAGTGAACAAGTCGCTGAACTATATTTACCAGGGTTGCTATACGACGCATATTGAGGAGAAACAGCATTGTCGGCAGGCTGAAAAAGAACTAAGAGAAATTGAAGTTCTTTGGACGCATGCTGCTCTGATAGGACATGGATATCCGTGCGAACAGATATCCGAGGTATGGCACCGTCTGTGCTTCCTGCAATTTCACGACATTTTGCCGGGAACGGGCTCGTCGCAAACACATGCGGATAGCACGGCAATTTACCATAAACTGTTCCTTCAAACGAATATTCTACGACGTAAGGCACAGCTTCTGCTGGGTAGGCATATTAGCAGACGTAAGGCAATACGCACCATTGCCGTTGCTAACTCCGGTCTCTGCTTGTCCGGTGGAATAGCGACTGCCGATGTTGACCTGCGCATAAACCGGGAAGATCCGGACAGTGAATGCATTCCCGATACCGGCCTGCTGGCAGATGAGGCGGGTGTGATGTTACCTTATCAGATCGTGGATCAGCGTCAACGGCAGCGATTTGTCCACGGAACAATGATCTTTCCATCACAGCCTGTCTCTTCACTGGGATTAAAATCATACCGTCTGATTGATGGTTCTCCCGACTCTTGTCCTGTACACGCGGAAGGGAACGTTATTGAGAACGAATATCTTAGAATAGAAGTCGGTGGACCTGGAATCGTCAAATCCATTGCTAACAGGCAGGAGGAGCTTGAATGGCTGAAATCACCGATCAGAATAGAACTCTGGCCGGAGACTGATTACCCGGGCGATTACGGAAGCCCCATGAAAGCGTGGTTTTTGGGAGTAACAGACGTATGTCAATACGCCGAGCCTGTCGGCAAGCCGGAGGTGGTGGAGAACGGTCCGGTGCGTGCAACCATCAGGATGGAGTATTGGTGGGGGGCTTCCCGGTTTCGGATAGATGTTTCTCTCTATGCAGGGCAGGACTATGTTGAGTTGCGAATAGAGATGGACTGGCATGAGAAGGAAGTCCTGGCTCGTATATGTACGGAACCGTTGATCCGGGGGAAGGCTCGAAGGCGTTTCGGAATTCCTTTCGGCTCAGAAGATGCGTCAGGAGACGAATTGGAACTGCCTGCTATCGGCTGGGCCGATATGTCTGATGAAGATGGTGGAATAGCAGTATTGAACAGGGATCGACCGGGTCATACGTTTCAAGACGGCTGTATAAGAACGTCCCTGGTCAGATGTGCCACCGGTGACTGGGATCCCTGTACGGACAGCGGTATTATCCATACAACACTTCGTATTCTTCCGCATAAGGGCGGCTGGAAGCAGGCGGGCATACCCGCTCGAGCGGAAGAATTCATCTACCCCTTGATAGCATGGCAGAGTGAGACGTTGGCTAAAGATTACTCACAACCGACAGAAGCGCTACAGATCAAGGGAGAAGGCATTATTCTCTCCTGCATCAAGGTTGCCGAAGATCGAAAAGGCTATCTTCTTCGCTTCTACGAATCGTTAGGTGGAAAAGCACGCGCCGAGATCTGCTTAACGGCTGATCTCAATAGTTGTATTCCTTTCAACTCAAATATATTGGAGGATGAATTGGAACCACTTGAATTGGTAAACGGCAGGCTAAGTCTTACGTTTGCACCGTTTGAGGTCAAATCAATACGGCTGCAAACAACTCGGCCGATAGCCCAAGTGGAAGATTCGTTTACTGCCATGCCGTTTGTCCCATGATTAATGACATATCTTCCTATTACAACACCTGTTGCCATTGCAAGAAATCCTCATTAATGCAAGGATTCCTAAGACATCGTCGGAAGTTTGCAGTATACTGCAGATAATAATATGAGCAGTTATGAGCGATACTGCCGGGTAATACCGAAAACAACGGAGGTCAACATGCGACGAGATATTAAATCGACACGATACGGATTCACTTTGATCGAGCTGCTTGTAGTTATTGCTATTATTGCTATTCTCAGCGCCATTCTTTTTCCTGTGTTCGGCAAGGCCCGGGAGAAGGCCAGGCAGACAACATGCACCAGCAACCTGAAGCAGTTGGGACTGGCATTTCAGATGTATCTTCAGGACTGGGATGAAATGTTTATTCCATACGAGCTTAGTGCCTACAACAGTGCGGTGGATCGCTATAACTGGAACTGGGCCTACGGGCTGAAAGCATCCGGTTACGTAAGCAGTCCGGCGCTCTTTATCTGCCCGTCGGCTATAGGATACAAGGCTATGTCCAAATATGATGTCACCCAGAATCCCAATAATAAGATATCCTTTTATTTGTACATGCACTACGGTTACAATATTTATCATATCGGCAGCAGTTATAAGGCGACCGGCTCCTGGTCGGCACCGCCGGCCAATCTGGTGGATATCAGGCATCCGGCGGAAACGATTCTGCTGGCCGATTCTATTAATACGTCGACCGGCTACGGTTCGCATATCATTCAGGACGGCACTTTGTCTCCTCCTTATTCCTACCTTATTCATGACCGCCACTCCAATGGAGCCAATATTCTATGGGTAGACGGTCATGTCGGTTGGTTTGGACAGGCGTGTGAAAGGCTGCAGAACGGCGGTCGGGGTGGCGGCACAACGAAGTACTTTGATCGCCAATAGGAATCTTTCATTGGAAGCGTAGGACTAAAAGAGATAGATAGCAGGGCTTTGCAAATTACATCAATGAGAGGGACTATTATGGAATCAAGAAACTTTGCCGGCTGGTTTGGCTGCGCGGTAATACTTCTCTGTATGTCTGCGGCCGGATTTTGTGAAGGTGCAGAGAAAGATTTCCTGTTAACAGAAAATGGGGTAAACAATATTGCCGGTTCAGAGTATAAAAATGCACCCGTTCTGAAGACCGGTGGTGACTATTATGTAATGCCGGAATTTGCGCCTCTTTTTGCCTTGGAATATAATGAAAAAGGGACGGTTACGGCCCCAACACCCTTTACGTCCGGCATCCTCTGCAACGGCGATGCGTCTTTCAACTATAAAAGAACGCCGTTTCCGTACGCTTTTTGGACTGACAGATCTTTGGCATCACTGATTCTCGATCTGAAGAAGCAGTATTTCATATCCAAAGTAAGAGTTAAAATACTACTTGCTCCCAAGGTGCACGGTATATCGAGGATAGGCGTCTACACATGGGACGAAATGCTGGACGCAGGCTCCCAGCCACTGAAAGAGATTGAACTGCCGGTTAACGGATGGAACGAATTTTCTATTAATAAGGCAAGCGATAAGATTAAACTGGATTTCACCGCAATGTCGGGCTGTCGCTATATGACAATTTCCGAGGTTGAAATCCGGGGCAAAGAGTCCTCTCAAGCGACAAATAAATCGGATACGCTTAAAAAAGACACACCGCAGGCAAAATCTGATGGTGTAAAAAATTACTTTGCATTCGACTTTGGAACTGTAGATTCACCCGTATGGAATGATTTTGTACCGGTCAGCGAAAAAACGGTGTATACAAAAGAAAAAGGCTACGGCTGGATTCCGTTTGCAAACGAAAAACCGCTTTTGGAGAGCTATTACGGCACAGGCTCAGCCGTTGTGCCGGGGCTTCTTTCCAGAGACCGGGGCAAAGAGGTTAAAGTATACGATAATTTATTCAGTGATTTTAACGGGGCACAACAGGCATATCACAGCCGGCTTGAGCAGGAGTTTGCCGTTGATATCAGGAACGGGCGCTATCTGTTATATTTATGCTCCGGTGATCTTGTCTATGCCAAACCGGGCAATATCTATGAACTGGTAGTTGATGCCGAGGGTAAACGAGCGATAAGCGGCGGTATCCGATACGATTATGACCTATGCTCGCGGGCGCAATTCGAAGTTGATGTTAAAGACGGGCAACTGAACCTTCGCTTTGGATGTGGCGGGGAGGAGTGGTTACGGAATTGGAACGTATGCGGTATGCTCATTCTGCCTTGTAATAACAGGGTTGAAAAGGCATCGGCGCAAGAAACAATAACAGAACTTGAAAAAGAGATAACTGTTGCAAGAGAGAATGCTTTCTCTGCACTCTTCAGAGAGGTCAAATATGAAGAGACGACCAAACTCTTTCCACTTGCCAAGTCTGATACAGACAGGGGATATATTTTATTCGTTCGCAATTGGATGAAAGCAATTTTCCCGGATACCGTTCCTCAAAAAGCAGAAGCAGAAATAGACGAACTTTCAATCTGGTGTTCACCGGGAGAATATGAGCCTGTAACATTAGGCGTTTATCCACTTGCAAACCTTGCTGCCGAGGTCGAAGCAAGCGATTTGGTCAGTCGTGAGAAAAATGTAATAGAAAAGAAAAATATAAGTATCAGGGTAACCGGCTATCTGCCTGAAAGAATTAAAGACGAGCGAAAAACCGTGGGAGACTATACCTGTTATCTTGCTGACAGTTCATGGGGAACTTCATACATGAAGAAATTCCCCAAAATCCTTTGGCCATATACAGGGAAAATCGATATAAACGAAACAAAGCAGCTCTGGCTGACGGTGCATGTTCCCAAGGCGGCAAAACCGGGTAAATACGAAGGAAGAGTTATATTTAAACCTCTTAACAAACCGCAACAGGTAATACCGCTTAGCGTTACTGTATTTCCCATTAACCTGCTGAAATCAGATAGAGTGCAGGGGATGTATTGGTATGCGGGAATGACGGAGACCTCTCAAGACAGGCAAAGAGAGCTGCTGGATATGGCTGAGCATGGAATTGGCTCGGTAGTTATTTGGCAGGTTCTACCTGAATTGAAGACGGAAGAAGGAAAACTTACTCTGGATTTTACGCTGCTTGATAAACTTGTTCGGGAGATAAAAGATGCAGGGCTAACCCAATATATACCGTTTTATACCGCTTCTCTTGTCGGCAAACTGAAATACCTGTGCAAAACGGGCGCAGTTAATATGTCTCTTGACGATGCGTATTCATATACGATCGGCGAAATCAATAAACACGCACAGGAGAATAAATGGCCGCAAGTCCTCTTTTATCCTGTAGATGAAATCGGCAATAGCGCAAATTGCAGGGCTGAGTTTAAACACCTTGCGTCGCTGATAAAAAAAGAGCCGGGTGCAAAGGTATATTGCACCGTTAACAATTATGCTGCAGGTGTGGATTGTGCGGATACAATTGACTACTGGTGTGCTAATATCCGGATGTCGCAAGAGCAGGAGCAGGATGTTATTAAGCGGGGAAAGGTGCTCATGCGTTACGGCAATTCATTTAACTTCAATCCGCGCATCTCCAGGACGGTAAGTGGATTCGGGTTCTGGAGAATTCCGGCGGAGGCCATGTATTACTGGCATTATCAAGCTACCAACGGTGATCCGTTTACCGCGCTGGATACCAAATCCAGAGACTGGGTTTCATCTTATCCATCTCCTGACGGGCCAATAAATTCTATCGATTTTGAGGCAATCAGAGAAGGCATAGATGATATGAATTACATCTATACCCTCCGGATGTTTATGGATAAAGCAAAGAAGAGCGGCAAAGAAGAGCTTGCAAAGGGTGGCGAAACTATTCTTAAGGAGATTATCTCTTGTGATCCTTCGTATTCACAGTATGATTTTGCGGGTGTGCCAAACGAGAAATATCATGAATGGCGATTGCGGATGGCGCAGGAGATAATGAAACTGCAAGCCGCTTTCTAGAATTTGGTACTTTTTCTCTGTAGAGACTTCTCCAGCATACTTAAGACAAGGGAGATTGCCAAGCAATGGAATTGACTCAAGACAAAGGATTATTGAATCTGGCCATGTACGGTGGCACGAAAGTCAGGATCAGGCCCTGGTCGGGACGATCCCTGTTGGGAGAAGACGAGCGAGCAGCCGTAAACGCCCTTTTCGATGAAGCCATAAGGACAGGCAGTGTCTTCGGCTATAACGGGCCGGAGGAAGAAGCCTACTGCCGCGAATTTGCAGAATACATGGGCGGCGGCTATGCCGATGCCGTCAACTCCGGCACTACGGCCGTATATACGGCCCTGCGCGCCCTTAAACCCGAACCCTTCACCGAGGTCATAGTCAGCCCCATAACCGATCCGGGCGGTATGATGCCCATAGTGCTGTGCAATTGCATACCTGTCATAGCCGATACCGCCCCCGGCAGCTACAACGTGGGGCCGGAACAGATAAAGGAGCTTATATCCCCCCTTGCCAGTGCCATCATAGTGGCCCACATAGGAGGAGAACCGGCCGATATAGAAGGCATCGTCGCTATAGCTCGCCGGCACGGCATACCTGTTATAGAAGACTGCGCCCAGGCACACGGGGCAGAGATCGACGGGCAAAAGGCAGGCACATTCGGCGACATAGCAGCCTTCTCCACTATGTCCGGCAAGCATCACTGCACCGGAAGCCAGGGCGGAGTGGTCTATACCAGGGATGAAGAACTGTATAACAGTGCCAGACGATGCTCGGATAGAGGCAAGCCGTTTGGGCTGCCGAACGGAAGCAGCAACTGCACAGCCGCACTTAATCTCAATCTTAACGATCTGTCGGCAGCAATAGGCAGAGTACAGCTAAGAAAGCTTCCCGATATAATCAAGCGTCGTCAATATGTAGCCGCAAAAATCAGCCAGGGCATTAAAGAACTCAAGCTGGTGACAGTGCCCGATATCCTGCCGGGGGCTGAGCCGAGCTACTGGTTTATGCGGTTGGGATTCAACGTTGATGCCGCTACCTGCAGTAAAGAGACGTTCTGCCAGGCTTTGCAGGCGGAAGGTATACCGGTATTAGCCAGTTACAGGCATATGCCCCACACCATGGAGTGGTTTACCAGGCGGCAGGTATTCGGCAATAGCGGATATCCCTGGACATCACCCCTTTACCCGGGTAACGCCGACAGGATCTTCACCTGCCCCAATGCCGTAGCCGCTACGGACAAGCAGTTCAATCTCAGCATCCATGAAGGGTGGGGAGAAGAGGAGATTAGGGATACCTTGCAGGCATTATGCAAGTTGGAAGAAGCATTCGCTGAATAATAGATCTCCTGAATATAGAGCGCAAGATAACAGCCGGGACCAACGCCATACTCTCCGTCCGCAAAAAGGAACGGATAGCAGGATAGTGAAAGAGAATAAATCCATGCCGAACGGCAAACTAAGGAGAGTTTAACATGAAGGTAAATGAAAACCCATGCAGAGTCAGGTTCCTGCGTCAATTTTCAAGCCTTATGACGGTCTTTGCACTTCTGGCTATCGTGCCGCAGCCGGTGCGTGCCGCCTATGTCCCGCCAGTGCCGTCATATGAAGTAAGTGAATTGACTGACGGCACCTACCAGGTCAGGAGGGTCTCAAACGGCGGCATCATAGCAACCTCGACGACGGATGTTGCCGTCTGCGTGAATGCGGCTTTGAATGATACGGTGGATAACGCGCCGCTAAGAGGGGCGAACATCACTTTCACGGCCAACGAATTCACGATTTTGAATCCGATAGTGATACCGGCGGCTAATGACGCGCAGTATTATTTTTCCGGACTTCAGTCCGCCAGCAGAACGTATGGCACCATACTGAAAGCCGGCACGACTTTTCCCACTAACAGGTACATGTTTGAATGCGTTGCGGCAGTCGGATCGAATAAAAGACCGTGTATGGATATCAGCGGATTCTATCTGTACAATCCGAACTTTGCCACCATCAATATCGGGGGAATCAAATATGAATCTGACCGTGCCTCAATAGAAGAAAGGCTGGCAGTCAAGCAAGTCGTGGGCAATTATTTGTGGCGTGGGCTTCACGTCATCGGTCCGGCCGATTATTTCATGTTGAAAAATATAACCTTTTATGACGCCAATGCTGCCTTTATCGGCGACAGGGATTTTATCTTTGAACAGGGAGAACATGCCGGCAAGCCGTCATACGGCACATGCACGGCGTTAGTCTCTTCGCATTCCGGGACAATGACCAACGCCTTTGATCTTGCATGCACTTACTGTAGATACTTTAACATATCAGTGATCAGCGGGAGATATACCGAAGCACCGATCAAGCTGGCGAAATCCTGGTCTAATGATTTCTATGGGATTACAGTTAACGCTACTGCTATAGAAACCAGTGAAGCGGCTGTGCTCTTTGATGCCGTGGATTCGACCAATCCCCAGACGTATGACAATCATTTATACGATGCAAGAGCTGTGAACTGTCCTTATGCGCTCAAATTCAAGAATAATGCTTTGAGAAACTATATTAAGATATCCTATTACGAGGGCTTCCCGACTATTCATGATGCCGGGCATAATTCTACGGCCGATACCCAAAGCACCATTGTAATCCTGCCGGGATTGCAGCCTGTGAGTGTTGTGAATCAGCCCATAACCTCCACCAACAGCCTTGTCCGTATCATCGATGAAAGATAGAGAATCAGGGAGACAGGTCTTGTGATTTGAAGCGAGTCACTGTAAAATAGCCGTATGCTCAGATCGCTGGGAATAGAATACCCTGGAGATGTCTGGTGGTTGAGAGAAAAATCATGACGCTCATTTATCGGGTATTGAGCATATATCTGCTGGTTCGTATCCTGGAGTTTCTGCCGTCAGTAATAAGCTCTTTCTCCCCGATGAATATGCGAATGATGCAACAGATAAAGATATCATAGCCGGACAGTATTTACTCGGGCTTGCTCCGATTATCAGTGGCGCTTATATCCTGGTCACTGCTGAGCAGGCATCCGCCCAGGCAGGTCTGATCGCATATGCCGTCACAGGGCTCCACGTGGATGGTCGTTCTGGTACCCGGAAAATGCGTCTCTATTTCATCGTCGATAATATCGGTAAGGCGATGTGAATCCGCTACGGAAAGATCCTTTTCCACTATCAGATGGAACTCCACAAAGCGCAGGGCGCCGTTCTTTCGGGTATGCAGGTGATGTATGCCGCGTATCGACGGTCCCAGGCCGGCGATATACTCGCGGATCCAGGCTTCTTCTTCGGGCAGACTTACATCAAGTAGATCTTTTGCCGATTCCAGCGTCAGATGCCAGGCAGCTCGTATGATCAGCAGGGCCACGGCTATGGCGGCCAACGGGTCCAGCCAGAGTAGATTCACACCCGGGAAGAGCCTGCTCCCAGCCAGGATGATGATCAATCCGGCCATAACTCCCGCTGAGGTGTAGACATCCGTGCGCAGATGCCAGGCATCCGCCTGAAGGGCTACGGAGCAGGTTGCTCTTCCAACCTTGAACAGCCGCTTAGAGACGATGATGTTTACTACCGACGAGACGAACATAACGACTACGCCCCAGCCTACAGCTTCGATCTCCCGGGGATGCAGCAGTTTGCCTGCCGCTTCGTAGATTATCCAGCCTGACGCCAGGAATATCAGCAGAGCCTCGACCGTGCCGGAAATGTTCTCCACCTTGCCGTGCCCGAA
>JAQVUQ010000030.1 GCA_028699365.1 bacterium
GACTGGGCGGCCAACGCGCTTGAGAAGGTAACAGATATAAAAATATCGTTTCCAATGATATAGGAGGTAAACATGGCAACGCTTCGTATAATGGGGATCATACTCGTGAGTATCCTGCTGGTAGGTTTCGTCAACTGGGGCTTCTTTCATCCACCGGCAAAGCCTTCCAGTGTGGAGCAGAAGATCGTGGATCATTACAACAAGAAATTACAGGAGTTGAACGAGGCACAGCAGGGTCTGCAGGTCTCCGATCCCGAAGGGGCGGCATCGGCTGCCAAGCGGGATATCGCTGCGGATAACGGAGTGACCGTCGATCAGCTCAACGCCATGCTGAAGAAATCAAAGGCCTGGGGCGAATATGCCGCCAAGCACCCGGAAGTCGTGGATAAGAGCGTTATAGATCGTAGCGGCCAGGATAGCGGACGCGAACAAGAGAACTGACAGGGGTTTTTTAATTGTCCGAAATAAGGGTTGGTATCGATGTCGGCGGCACCTTTACTCATGCGGTGGCGCTGGATGCGGCCGGTCATAATCTTCTGGCTCAGGTGAGAGTGCCTACCACGCACAGAGCCGCCCAGGGCGTGGCTCACGGTATCGTGGAGGCACTGGAGCGTTTGCTGCAGGAGGGTAACATAGATCCCTCCGGCGTTCGCTTCATAGCTCACAGCACGACTCAGGCTACCAACGCCCTGCTTGAGGGGGATGTTGCTCCGGTCGGCATCATAGGCATGGGCGCAGGCATGGAGGGGCGCCGGGCCAGGGGTGAGACATCCATCGGCGATATAGAGCTGTCGCCGGGACGGTGGCTCAAAACTTATCATCGTTTTATCGATACATCCGGTTTGCCCGACGGTAAAACGATAGAACGTGAGATATCCGCTCTGCTGGATGAGGGCGCACGGGTCATAGTCGCCTGCCAGGCTTTCGGCGTCGATGACCCCACCGCCGAACGGCTGGTGCTGGAGACCGCTTCCGCCATGGGAGTACCGGCCACGGCCGGGCATGAGGTCTCTCAACTCTACGGGCTGCGTATGAGAACCCGTACCAGCGTCATTAATGCCAGCATGCTGCCTAAAATGGTGGAAACGGCCAGGATGACCGAGCGCAGTGTCAGGGACGCGGGCATCACGGCTCCTCTGATGGTCATGCGCAGCGACGGCGGCGTCAT
This sequence comes from bacterium, assembly GCA_028699365.1. GTDB lineage: Bacteria > UBP13 > UBA5359 > UBA5359 > UBA5359 > UBA5359. The sequence continues at coordinate 1,169 of JAQVUQ010000030.1, forward strand.
GAGTATTGACGAGATGATGCGGCGTCCCATTCTGACTATCCTGTCCGGCCCGGCTGCGGGTGTGGCTGCGGCGCTGATCTATGCCCGCGTTTCCTACGGCATATTCGTGGAGGTCGGCGGCACCAGCACCGATATATCAGTGATAACCGATGGTCGTCCCCAGGTTAAGCCGGCGGAAATCGGAGGGCACAGGCTCTATCTTGAAACTCTGGATGTGCGCACGGTGGGATTGGCAGGCGGATCGCTTATACGTCTTTCCGGCACTAAAATTGCCGATGTCGGACCTAGAAGCGCGCATATAGCCGGGTTGCCTTACGCGTCTTTCAGCCAACCGGGAACGGGATGCAAACTGGAGATGTTCGCCCCGTTCGACGGCGATCCGGGCGATTATGTCAGAGTAGTTGCCGACGACGGCGGCACGATGGCGTTGACGCCTACCTGCGCCGACAGAATAGCCGGCGGACGCGGGACGGAGGGGCTGAAGGACGCCTGGAGGCCGCTGGCGAAGAGGCTGGGGCTTGAACCGGATAAGGCAGCCCGAGCGGTCCTGAAGGCCGGATGCGCCAAGCTGGCTCCCGTGATAGAGAAGATGATGGCGGAACGCCGGCTGGATAAGAAAGAGCTTGTTCTGGTAGGCGGCGGTGGTGGAGCCGAGGCGATTTTACCGTGGCTGGCGGAAGAGATGGATATGGAGTATCGCCTGGCCGACAATGCCCCCGTCATCTCCGCTATCGGTGTGGCCATAGCCATGGTCAGGGATGTGATCGAGCGCAATGTCGTCAATCCCGGGCCGGAGGATTTGCAGCGTATCAGACGTGAGGCGGAGGCCGCCGCTGTTAAAAGCGGAGCGTTGCCCCAGACGATAGAAGTCCGGGTTGAGGTGGATCAGCAGCGTCAACTGGTAAGGGCCGTTGCCACCGGAACGACCGAGATGCGCAGCGATATGGACAGGACTCTTGACGAAACCGGATTGCGCGAAACGGCTGCCGTATCTCTTGCTTTGCCTGCCGGACATCTGGAACAGGTGGGCGGGAACGGAGGGCTGACGGCCTTCACGGGCCGCAGGGAGAAGAGCGGACTGCTTGGATTGTTCAGGAAGGTGACCCGGCCGCTCTGCCTGATAGACGGAGGCGGCATCGTCAGATTGAGACGGTCGGATGCCGATGTAACGGTTGCCCGGGTGGGAGAACTCGACGAGACGTTGGCCGGCATCCTGGACAGAGAGACCAGGTACGGCGATGCCGGCGCCAGTCTGCCGGCCATATTTATTGCAGCCGGCGGCAGGCTTATAGACCTCAGCGGGCTGCTTACGGCTGAGCAAGTCAGGGTTATGGCTGATGACGAGACATCGGGATTGGATCCTTCCAGTGAGGTAATGCTTATAACCGGGAAAGGATAAACGGAATGAGGCTGAAATACAGAGCCAGATCGGGGGTGGGCGCAGATACTCTGCTGACCACCCTTTTGCTTTTTGTATTCTTCACGCTGCCGGTCTTTGCCAGCCTTATGGATATAAGCCTTCTCTCGTTGTGCGATGTTCTGCTCTACGTATGGTTTAAACTCTGGTACTCCCTGGTGACTCTCTTCTTCTGGTTGCTTCCCCGCCCCCTGCCGCAGTTCCAGACCTGGCTGCCGAGCCTGGATGCATTTATGGCTGTTTTTCTGTTGCCGCTGGGATTATATCTCTTTCTGGTTCAGACTAAGGAACGCGAGCTATTGCCGGCGGCGTTCTCTTTCATCGGCGCTTCACTGGTCTGGACAGGGAGCATAATGACCGGCACGGAGCGGTCGCTTCATCTATGGAAGCCGGATTATGTTGATATCAGTGTCCGGGCGACGGAGCTTATGGTGCGATTGGGATTGGCAGAGGATATGACGGGCATCGGTGCCTTTATGCTCTTGCTGGGAGAGGGGATGTTGTTATCCGGTCTGCTGGCAACGGTAATAGTCTTGCTGGCAGGATTGGCCCGAAGACGCTTCAGCCATCACAGTATAGTTATGAGCTACTCTCTGCTGCCGGCGATAGCCGCCATGATCTGGCTGAAAGCCTGGATTCCGGCCGCGCTGCTGGGCTTTATATGGGTGTACTACCGTGATAAGGCTCAAGATTATTCGCTGAGAAGTTAGAACGTCGATGCGATTAGTGGTATAATCTCCTGAGAAAAGGAGCCAGGAGCCAGGAGCCAGGAGCCAGGAGCCAGGAGCCAGGAGCTTTGACCGCCTGCGGCGGTAGTTGTTAGTTGTTAGTTGTTAGTTGTTCGTTGTTCGTTTTAGAGTCCGTTTGAAAGTCAGGAGTTTAAGCAGGTTATTGGGATGGGAAAGACAGAAGACGGAAGTGTGGGTGCAGTCTCCTGAGGTTGCCTAAACCAGGTAACGAATAACAAATAACGGATAACGAGCTTCCGGGATGCTTGCATGGGAATCCCGAAACCAACAACTAACAACCAGCAACCAACAACCGCGCCCGTAGGGCGCTATAGGGAGGATGACAATGCCCGATATAGCTGATATTTTTACACAGAATAACATGACACTGATCGTTTCCCTGCCGGGCAACGATCCCGCCCTGGCCGGGGCCGCAGTTGCCGGCGGGGCTGATGTTCTCAAGGCGCATATACACCTGAAGCATCAGGCCAGCGGCACGGGATTCGGCAGCCTGGAAGAAGAACGTCAGGCGCTCCGGAGTATTCTGGAAGCGGTTGATGTTCCTGTAGGCCTGGTCATTGGGGCGGCTGAGACAGCCGATGAGACGGAGATGGATGAGGTGGAGAGCATGGGCTTTGCCTACATAGACGCCTATGCGCATCACCTGCCTGCCTGGATGGCGGCCCGGAGCACCTTGCCGCGCATGGTAGCCGTCGAGGAGCGGTATATGGACCTGATTCCCCAGTTGGAGAATCTGGGTATGGATATGGTGGAGGCTGCGGTAGTGCCGCATCAGGAGTACGGGCTGCCGTTGAACCTGTATGATCTGGGCATTTACCGGTATATTTGCGATCTGACCGATCTTCCGGTTATCGTGCCCACGCAAAAAGCCATCCGCCCCGACGAGGTGGTTATGCTTCGTGACGCGGGCGTATCGGCGCTGATGATAGGTGCCATTGTGGCTGGGACCACTCCCGAAAGCATCGAAAAGGCAGCGAGGGATTACCGGAGGTTAATAAACGAGTTATGAAAAAGAACAGCATACTTGAGCGCTTGCATGGGAATCCCAAAACCAACAACCCAACAACCAACAACCAATAACCGCGCTCGAAGAGCGCATAAGCGGAGCGTGCATGGGAATCCCAAACCCAACAACTAACAACCAAACAACTAACAACCGCGCTCGAAGAGCGCAATAACAAGTGGGAGGTAGATAAACGTGAAACTGGGAAAAATCTATGAAACAGCCGTACGTAAGGGAATGGAGGCCGATCCGAGAGGCTTGCCGGAGGTATATCGCTACATGGACAAAGTCAGGCAGGATTACGAATCCCTGCCTGAGGATAAGAAGGGACGCTTCGATAAGGAGAAGCTTACCAATCCGTATGCCGATACGCGGCTGCTTTACGGCGATCCCGATCTGGAGATCAATCGCCTGATCGCCGGCATAGATATGGAGATAGGCGAGGTTGTGCTGACAGATCGCCTGAACGAGAAGGGTGCCGGTATCGATCTTATTCTGGCTCACCACCCCGAGGGCAGTGCTCTGGCTCAGTTCTACCAGGTTATGACCATGCAGGCGGATATTATGGCCGGGTACGGCGTGCCCGTATCCGTGGCCGAGGCGTTGCTGCCGGGAAGAATAAAAGAGGTGGAGCGACGGGTCATGCCCTTGAACCACCAGAGAGCCGTCGATGCGGCCAGACTTATGGGCTTGCCCATCATGTGCGTGCACACTCCCTGCGACAATATGGTTACCGAGTATCTGCAGAAGATGATCGATGCCGCCGAGCCTTACTACCTGGACGATCTGGTCGATCTGCTCAGCGGCATACCGGAGTACGATATTGCGACAAAGAATAACTCCGGGCCTAAGATACTGCTGGGCGACGGCAAGCGCCGGGCAGGCAAGATCAAGGTGGATATGACGGGCGGCACCGGTGGACCCAAGGAATACATGGAAGCGCTGGTCCGGGCCGGTGTAAGCACCATCGTGGGCATGCATATCGGCGAGGAGAGCTACAAAGCTGCTGATGAAGCGCATCTCAACGTCGTTATTGCCGGGCATATCTCCAGCGATACCATCGGTATGAACCTCTTCCTGGATAAGCTGGAATCGATAGATGTGGTGGAGTGCTCAGGGTTCAGAAGAATCAAGCGCTGATGGAGCGCAACAATCCCTTTTATCACCTGAAAAAAGGTTGCGTGGAGGGGGAGATAAACCTCAGACATCTAACGGTGTCCGAGGCTCTCCCTCTCCTGGACAAGTATCTCGACGACGCTTTTTTGGCCGGCCGGCCCATGGTCAGGGTCATTCACGGACGGCACGGCGGCATCCTGCGCCGGGAAGTAAGAGAGTACCTGGATCAACATCCTCATGTGAAATCATGGCGCCCGGCCGATATCTTCGAAGGCGGGCTGGGGGTGACGGTGGTCTACTTATATGAAATTTAAGCAAAGCTTAAATTTCATAGGCTGAAGCTTTTAAGGCTGAAGACTGAAGTAGAACGCTCAAGTATCAACTGATAGCCTTAAAGATGGGAAGTAGCTCCGGATAATTAAAGGCTTATAAAGTTTACCGGAGCGTAAACTACTTCAGCCTTCAGTCTTCAGCCTTCAGCCTATTAGCTAAAGCAGCCTACCCCAGCCCTACGTTTCCGGCATAGTCAGCAGTCTGGGAGCCTCATTGAACCAGTGGCTTTTAAAAGCTTCCGTATCGTTCCAGGAAACGATGAAATCCATCAGCGGAGCGTTGGGATGCCGCTTCTGCCAGAGATAGACCCAAGCGGCAGCGTAGCTGTATGACCAGTGATCATCCAGCAGTCGCCGGCGGCACTCGCTGTCGCTTTTAATTGCCGGCAGCAGGTGCTGCTTGAGATCGTCGGGGATATCGGAATCGGCCAGGAATTTCTTCTCGATATTTCTGGCCGTGACGGTACTCATCTGCAGCGACCCGAAGGTCTTGCCGATAGGTATTCCCCTGGAGCAGGCATAGTTCTGCAGATCCGTCCAGATGTTGGCGTAGCCGCGTTCGAATTCCGTGATGGCGTAGAGCAGTTCCGGATTGCGCAGGCGGAACCTTCTGGCGGCCAGCCTTGCGCGTTGCGACTGGCAGCGTTTGTCGGACTTTTCATCCCTTAAAGCCGTTACTACTCTGTGTTCCATGCCGCTCTGTATGGCCGTGACCGGTTGCGCTTTATCCAGGGTGGCGTGCCATCTCCTGTTCTCGTCCGGACGCAGGGTATAGTAATAACGATCGAAAACAGCAATGGAGAAGCCTTCTCTGGCCATGGCATCCAGCTTATTCTCGTACTGTATGGCGGCTGTAGCCGGCAAAAGCAGCAGGAGCGCTGTTATAGCGGCTGTTTTCATCGATACTGGGACTCTAAAGCTCATGTCGCATGTGCTCCGATCAGACAAGCATAAAGCAGTATGACTATCATTTTATGCCCCGTTACACAATCATTATAGCATAAGACGATGCCGTCGGACCATGGTCTGTCCCGTATATTCCCAGCATTGCGCTATGCTGAAACGGATGATTCATTGTGATATAATCTTAACAATATCAAAGTGATTATCAATACTGACAAGCAAAGAACAAGTCGTTATTTTACAAATAAAATCGTTTCTTTTTAAATACCCGGGCGCTTGATAGGGATATACTGTAACTCGTGGAGAAGTAAAACCGAGAGAACGGAATGGAGAATATTATAAGATGGAATTCAGGCTGAACGAAAGTCTTTGCCTTGGAGCTGCAGCAATATCTGAAACTGTTTTTCGTGTTTCCATCTTTCCGCACGGCACGGAACCGGGGTCTGCTCTGGATCGTTACGGGTTCCAGAATAGTGCTGATCCTTTGACCAAAGCCGAGTTTGCCGCGAATGACAGCGCAGGCGAACTGGTGGCCGGTGCTAACAGGCTTATCATCGCAGCCGGTGATAAACCGCAAATAGAGCTCAGTGTTGATAACGCGATCATTTTATCAGGCAGACTGAACATAGGCAGGGGAGAGGACTGCAGACACTCGGTTGAATTTGATTTGTCGGAAAACGAGAGGCTGTTCGGTCTTGGCGACCAGACCAGGGACAGAATAGAGCATCGCGGCAGCCGGGCCAGGATGTGGGTGTCTAACGTCAGCTCATATATTCCAATTCCCTTTCTCATGAGCAGTCGCGGCTACGGCATATTCGTCAACACCACCAGCGACCACCGCTGGGATCTGGGCAAGGATGATCCGGGAAAGCTCAGGATCACTGTACCCGGCAAAAGCCTGGATATCTATCTCTTCTGTGCCTCGGATCCCAAGGCTCTGTTGTCGGCCTATACTGATATAACCGGGAAGCCGGACCTCCCTCCCAAATGGTCTTTCGGCCTATGGTTTGTGTGCAGGAATTTTGCGGGTGATCATCAGGTATTGGATGATGCTCTGAACTTCAGAGATCGTGCCCTGCCTTGTGATGTCATATCGCTGGAGCCGGGCTGGATGCAGGAGTATTACGATTACAGCACAGATAAAAAATGGCATAAAGAGAGGTTCTCCATACCTTCATACAATGTCAGGCATAGCTTTATCTCTGCTCTTAAGAGAATGGGCTTCAAGTTCAGCCTTTGGTTATGCAACGACTATGACCTGAGCTATGAGGCCGAGCGTCGAACTGGAGGTGCGGTTGAAGGCAGGAAGAATGACTGGGACGGTTTTAGCGAGGACGATACTGAACAGGATGCCCATTTCACCGCCCCTACGGTTATGGACAAGATCACCAAACCGGAGGAGCCGTGGTTTGAGCACCTGAAGAAGTTCGTCGATCAGGGTGCCGATATGTTCAAGCAGGACGGAGCCTTGCAGGTAACTGAACATCCGGACAGGCTTTGGGGCAACGGCATGAGCGACAAGGAGATGCATAACCTGTATCCGCTGCTCTACTCTCAGCAGATGTACGAGGGCTTTAAAGAGCATACCGGGCGCAGGCCGTGCTGCTTTACCGCTGCCGGCTGGGCCGGACTGCAAAGGTATACCGGCACCTGGACCGGAGATACCGGCGGCGAGGCCAAGACACTGGTAGCCTGTCTCAATCTGGCCCTGTCCGGGCACTCCAACGTTACCTGCGATATGGAAGTGACGACCAGGGAAGGCATCCATTACGGCTTTCTTATGACCTGGGCTCAGGTCAACTCCTGGAACTATTTCCGTCATCCCTGGCTGCTGGGCGATGAACTCTACCCCGTATTCAGGGATTACGACCACCTGCGCAGCCGCCTTATTCCCTACTTGTATACCTATGCTTACGAAGCGCATAAAACCGGCATACCGGTGATGCGGCCCATGGCGCTGGAGTTTCCCGAGGCCACCGCGTTAGACGACTGCCTGACGCAGTACTGTCTGGGCAGAGAGTTTCTGGTAACTGCCTTCACTGATACGGTGCGCCTGCCTGCTGGAAAATGGTACGATTACTGGACTAAGCAGCCCTTGGCCGGGCCGGTGGATATGGTCTATAACCCACCGCAGAACAGAGGTGGGGGCCTGTTTGTGCGCGCCAATTCCATTATTCCCCTGGGACCGGTGAAGGACTACGTGGGACAGAAGAGCGACCAGGGCATGAGCCTGGAGATCTATCTGGAGGAGAACGGCGAGGCATCCTTCACCATGTATGACGACGATGGTGTCAGCTTCGATTATCGGCAAGGTGCTTTCAATCTTTATCGCTTTAAAGCCGGGCTTACGGGTGGCAGCCTCCACCTTGAGATACCCTCACAGATAAATATCGGGGATATCGCCGTCTATACGGAGAATTCTCCGGATAAGGCGTTTCTTAACGGGACGCAGATCTCTTTTGAGCAGACGGATAATGCTCTGGTGATCAGGAATAGCCGCTGAAATGGGCGGTACTGTTGTGTTATGACAGGGGTGAGGTCGGCACAGTATGATGAAGCTGGCACAAATTAATCCCGTGGTTCGAAGAGCCGGAAAGACGACTTTTCACCCCGGCTACGACGGCAGCGCAACTTCCTGGCCCGTTCCGGATCACGACCTTCATCTGGCTTATCGCGGCCGAGGTGCGTTGGTGATCGACGGCTGCCGATACAGTATGGGAGCCGGGGATGTCGTCACGGTCTTTCCCGGCGAGTCTTTCCACGTCGAGGTGGAGGGAGATAAGCCTTTCTCCAGGTATTACGTGCATTTCGATTTCTTCAGAGGCGAGGCGGAGCGTTTGCTGGCGCCGGTTGTAAATAACGGCGATACCTGGCCCAGGCATGCCAGGCTTATGTACGATACCCGTGCCAGGGTCCTTTGTGCGGATATCGTTCTGCGAGCCATAAGTCGCAACAACGAAGAAGCTTCCTGTGTTATAACCGAGGGCAATATGCGATCTCTTCTCGGCATCATTTCCGAACAGTACAAAGTTCGACAAGCTGAAGAAGATACAGCCTACTCCAAGTGCCGCAAAAACATCCTTCGGGCGGAAAAATTCATCCGGGAGAACTACCGGCGAAACATTACGCTGTCCGAGATTGCCGAGGTAGGCGGTTTCTGCCCCGATTACTTCAGACGGGCCTTCAAGACTCTGACAGGAAGCACACCGCTGGATTATCTTATCAATTATCGCCTGACCGAGGCCAAACGGCTGATGGTGGAGACAGACCAGTCTATCAGTGAGATCGCCCGCCAGGTCGGGTATGACGATATACATTACTTCAGTTATCTGTTCAGGCACAGAGAGGGCATCTCTCCTTCAGAATTCATCACCAGACTGGCAATAGAATAAGTCTGCTTTTCTACAATAAAATACACTTCCGTATAAATACAGGGATAATTGCACGGTATATACTGTAGTTGTGCTTCTGCGTAGCCAAGGCTTATATTCAGCTTGGAGAGATAAAGGCAAAGATCAACCGAAACGGAAGGAATCCCAAAGGGGATGTCGAATATTTAACTTATAAAAGTGCCTCGATGCACGGTGCATGGTGCACTCTGAATAAGGAGAACGATATTGAGCCCTAAATATAAGCAATTGGCAACGATTCTGAAAGAAGACATCCGATCTAACTGGAAGCCGAATGAGAAATACCATTCACAACGCGCGTTGATATCCCGGTATGGGGTGAGCTTTTCCACTGTAGAGCGTGCCCTGGGAGTGCTGTGTGACGAAGGGTTTCTGGCTTGTGCCCACGGCAAGGGAACGTTTGTCAGAGATCACGATGTCAAACGGGAGACAGGCGTTAATGTTTATTTGCCTATGAGAGGATCAAAATCCAATATCTTCAACAGCTACTACAGTGGTGGGATATTTAACGGCATGGAACGCTTCCTCTTGACAGTGGACGCATCACTAATGCTGCTCTCTCTTGATGACTTTGAAGAAGCCGGCGACAGGTCGCTTTTTAAAGGACGGTCGGGAGTGATCTTTGTTTTTTTCAGGGATGCGCAGAGAGACACGGTGGAGGCGTTGCGCAAAAGCGGAGTGCCGATGGTTGTGATCGGTAACTATATGTCGGATACGGCCATGCCGCTGATCGACGGCGATAACGAGGGCGGTGTTCGTCTGATGGTTGATTATCTGATCAAAAAGGGGCATCGTCGTATCGGATATGTATATTCCGAGATGGATACCGTTCATGAAGCCGACAGGCTGCGGGCATTTAAGAACGCTATGACGGAGTTTGGTCTGCCTGTTGTGCCGGAATGGCAGTTGGCAGTCGGTTGCAGCGTGCTGGCGGATGATAAAAAGTCCGACTTGAACAGGATTTTTAAAGATGAAAACCGACCTACAGCCCTTGCGTTCAGCAGCTTTTATCCTGTAGCTATGCCGCTAATGTCTGAACTGCGGCGTATGGGGCTGAGATTGCCCGGGGACGTATCTATTATCGGCTTTGATGATCCGGAGTGGGCTATGCATAGCGATCCTCCATTAACGATTATAAAACAGCCTCTGGAAGAGATAGGCTGGCATGCTGCACAGAAGCTGGTAAGCTTAATCAAAGGAGAGGTCGTTGTCCAGAGAGAGATTCTGCCGATGAAGGTAGTGGAGAGAGCTTCCGTTGTTGTGTGCAGGTGAGCAGGCGTTATTATCGCTAAGGAAGACTGCTTGACATGAATAAGAGAGGTGCAAGCAAATGATGGTAGGAAAAAGTATAACAAATCTGTTAGTTATATGCGGCGTTTTAGCCGGAACAATGTGCGGGATAAGCCGGGCACAGGCAGCGGATCCCGACCTGGTACAATCTTCACCGCGTTCAGTCTTTTTACGCATGGAGAAGGATGCTGAACTGGAGCTGACGGCCCGGGGCGGCGAAAAACTGAGCGGTGGACTTATACAGGTATATGTGAACGATAAACTCTATCGGGAGTATACTATTCCTGTGGTGTCGTCCGGTAGCGATTATCGCGTCAGTATTCCGGTCAATACCGGCCTTAAGACAGGTGACTACAGTGTGAAAGCCGTTCTCAAGGTCAACGGTGACACTCCCACTGATCTTACCAGGAGCTTCAAGTATGTGATCGTCCCGCGTCGTCTGCCGCACCGCATGCCTGTAATAATGTGGGGGGGGCCTTTGAGAAGGGAGTGGGCGGATTACGGTGCTCAGAGCGAGCGGGGACGACTGATGGACGAAATCGAACGGCTTAAGCGTCTCGGCTTCAGCCACTGCTTCCTTCTGCCGTCGGCTAAAGTCGTCGATTACAAGTCCGTTTTCGACAGCGGCTCTCCGCAGGATGCAGCGCCTCTGCCGGAGGCAGCGTCTATATTCGATGCTGCTCTGGAGAACGATTTCAGATTCTGTCTGCAAGCTTATTCCGGTTATATGCTCCGGTACGATGGCGAGATACAGAAGCGGTTGGTACGCGTTGACAGATACGGCAGTCACTATAGCACTAAAAATGTTAAGGAGAAAGATATCTGCTGGCTCTTCCCCGCCACAGAGAAGTATAACTATGACTTCGGTGCTACCATCGCCCGAACTTATGGAAGGTTTCCGGCTGTCGACGGGGTCCTGATCAATTCGGAAGCCAGGGATCAGACAAGACCATGCTTCCATGAGCATGACCGGGCCGCTTTCCGCAAGTATTCGGGCGTAGACATACCGGCGGAGGTTGCGAACAAGCGCGGCGTACCTTACAAGGATATCAAGGATTTCGATCCTCTGCGCGTAGTGGATGACAACAATCCGATCTACCTTTACTATAAGTGGTTCTGGAAGCAGGGGGACGGCTGGAATGCCGTGCAGAGTGCCGTCAGCCAAGGGGTGAAGTCTACCGGGCGCGCCAACATGTGGACGTGGTACGATCCGGCGGTGCGGGTGCCCAGCGTTTACGGCAGCGGCGGGATGGTGGACTATATCTCCAACTGGAGCTATACCACGCCGGAGCCGCTGCATCCGGCCATGTCCACCGATAATCTGCTGGCCATGAGTAAAGGTTCTTCCAGGCTGGATCAGGGAGTTATGTCCATGACCCAACTGATCTGGCGCCGGCATCAATCTGCTCCTGTAAAGGGAGAAAGCGCATCTTCACTGGCGCCCTGGGAGGCGGATCATGACAAAGCCACCTTTATAACCATCGCTCCCATGCACCTGCGGGAGGCCTTCTGGGCCATGATATCCCGGCCGGTCAAAGGCATAATGTTTCACGGCTGGGGGTCCCTGGTCTGGGCGGGAGATAAGGGATATACCTATACCAACCCCAATACGCAGCAGGTGCTGACAAAGCTTACTAAGGAAGTGGTCGAGCCGTTGGGACCCACACTCATGCAGGTGCCCGGCGTAAAGAGTGATGTAGCCTTTTTGCAGAGTTTTGCCTCAGAGATGCTTGCCGGTCGCGGCACATACGGCTGGGGCGGAAACTGGGGCAACGATGCCTATGCCGTTCTGGAATATGCCCAACTCCAGCCGGAGATAGTCTTTGACGAGACGATAGTTGAAAAGGGGCTGGACGGGTTCAAGGTGCTGGTACTGGCAGACTGCGATGTGCTGACCAGAAAGACAGTAGAGCGGATCAAGGCGTTTCAGGTTGCCGGGGGCATAGTGATCGGCGACGAGAACCTGGCTCCGGCTGTTAAACCTGATATTCTGCTCCCACATTACGCTCGCCGGCCAAACCGGGCAAAAGAGGCCAGGGAGGCGCTGCTGTCCAGGGCGGCAGCCTTGCGACGGGAACTGGACGGTCGTTACTCCCGTTATGCCGAGTCGACCAATCCCAATGTTATAACTTACCGCAGACGATACGGAACAACCGATTACCTCTTTGCCATCAATGACAGCCGGGAGTGCGGTACGTATGTAGGGCAGTATGGGATGGGGCTGGAAGACGGCCTGCCGTCGAAGACGGAACTGCTGGTGAGCGGGAAGAAGAGATATATTTACGATCTTGTTTCG
>JAQVUQ010000386.1 GCA_028699365.1 bacterium
ACAGTAATTACGTTCTTCAGATCAGCACTGTTTCCGGCAGCGATAAGGCGTTGTGCTTTATAGGCGGCAGCAGTTCGTATTTATATAGCACCAGCACTATCCCGTTAAATACCTGGACGCATATAGTTGCGGTAGGCAAGAGCGGGGAGTATATCAAGCTCTATATCAATGGACAGCTTGACGCCCAGCTAACAACCGGTGTTGCCAGTATGTCCAATACAGCCGACAATGTTCTGATAGGGAAATTGTTTGGAGAGTGCTATTTAAACGGTGCTGTAGACGAGGTAAAAGTCTATGACAGGGTATTGAATGAGGAGGAGATTTACGAGGATTACCTTAAGGGGCTGGAAGTTGCTAAATGGTGTTTTGACGCCGAAGAAGGCACAACAGCGGCAGACTCATCCTGCTGCAGCAATAACGATGGAACACTGACCAATATGGATACTTCCACCTGTTGGGTAGACGGAAGAATAGGCCATGCGCTGAAGTTCGACGGAGATAATGACTACGTTGATTGCGGGAATGGTGAGAATTTACAGATAACGGATGAGGTTACGCTTGAGGCATGGGTAAAGCCGACGGGATCACATAAGAATAATGCAGGTTCAATTGTCTCAAAAGCTTACAGTAATTACGTTCTTCAGATCAGCACTGTTTCCGGCAGCGATAAGGCGTTGTGCTTTATAGGCGGCAGCAGTTCGTATTTATACAGCACCAGCACTATCCCGTTAAATACCTGGACGCATATAGTTGCGGTAGGCAAGAGCGGGGAGTATATCAGGCTTTATATCAATGGGCAGCTTAACGCCCAGAAAACAAGCGGCGTTGCCAGTATGTCCAATACGTCGGACAATATCTTGATCGGGAAACGTTTTGGCGGATATTACCTGAACGGTGTGGTAGACGAAGTAAAAGTCTATAACAGAGCATTGAGCAGCGAGGAAATCAATAAAAACTTTATCGATGAAGGTGGCCTCTACGGTTTCGGTTGTGAAGAGCAGCCTACAGGCAATCCAATTGGAGGAGGCAATGGATACAACAGCATTATTAATGAACAAGATGCTGATTATTCTGTCAGTACCAAGAGTGAACTATTATATGCTTTGGCAAACGCGATTTCGGGAGACATTGTGTATATAGGTGGCACAGCACAAATAGATTTGACAGGATATGAGGATATCTGGATTGCCGGTGGTGTAACCTTAGCAAGCGATAGAGGACGTAACGGTTCCTCAGGTGCCTTGTTATACACCACCCAATATGCTACGTTTCCTCTTTTTCTATGCAGCGGTGCGGATGTGAGAGTTACAGGTTTGCGCTTATGCGGGCCGGATCCGGAAATAAGGGAAGTTGATACTACATTCCCTAATTCGCGCGGAATTAAAACAGCATATTCCGGCTTGGAAGTGGACAACTGCGAGATATCAGCCTGGAGCCATGCAGGGATCTATCTTGATGCCGGGGCTACGGATGCATATGTGCATCATAACTATATCCATCATTGCCAGCGTGCCGAGCTGGGTTACGGTGTTGTCCTCGGCTACGGAAATGCAACCGCTATTATTGAGGCGAATCAATTTGATTGGTGTCGTCATGGTATTGCGGGATCCGGAGTAACCGGCAACAGCTATGAGGCACGCTATAATCTTGTGCTTGAGAATGCCAACGGTCACAGTTTTGATATGCATGGCGGGGCTGACAGACAGGACGGAACGGATATTGCGGGTGACACGATCCTCATCCATCATAATACATTTAAAGCGGAAGATATCTGGGGAGTTGGTATAAGAGGGATCCCTAATAACGGGGCCTGGATAAATAACAACTGGTTCTTTCACCAAACAAGGAGTGAAGCTGTCCACCAAGCTAATGCTTTTGGCAACATGGATGATTACTTGAATTTATACACATTGGACCGTAAGCTGAAAAAATAGGCTAATCGATATATCCGATATTCACATGAGGCAGTGGCAGGAGGACACGCACTATGAACACGATCTACGAAAAAGGGTGCGGCAATTTAACAATCACGTCTACTTCAGGTAGTAATCGCCTGAGTCTGGAACGCATCGGCTGCGCAATTGAATGGCATGACAAGAGAGACATTCTCCATAGAGCCGATTCCTTGGGAATGGCAGAGGTCCGTTTCTACAGGGAAGGCAAGTCTATAGAGGCTGCCTTTGAAACACCTGGTGTGCCCAAACTCACCTGGAAGATAATAGATAAGGACCAGGCAGTCATTTTGCAGGCCGGTATCACCAATACTACCGGAGAGTACATCCGGGTGCACACGATAGAGCCTTTTTACATGGATTTTGTCAGGCATAGCCGGCTGGAGCTGAACGGCGGGCTGCTCCAGGCACAGTTAGTCAGCCAGCGGATAAGCGACGCCATGCTTACCAGCGTCCATGTGTTTGAGGCGTTGTATCAGTATAACAGCTTCTATTCGGATAATACTTTAGCCCTCCATGACAAGCAGGGTGTAAGCGGGCTGGTGCTGGGATTTGCAAGCATCAAGAGAATGTTCGGCAAGATGCTCCTGGAGTTTGACATCAACTTGAAGTCCCCCCTATCCTTCCGCGCCTTTTCCGATGCAGAGAACGTCCTGCTGGCTCCGGGAGAGAGCTTGCACAGCGAAGAGCTGTGGCTCAGCATAGACGGCCTGCCGTCCCGGCAGATGGAAAGATACGCTCAATACACAGGGAAGAGCATGGGAGCCAGACAACAATTTCTCATTCCCACTGGCTGGAGTACTTGGGATTACTATTTCGGCGATATCAACGAACAGATTGTTCTGGATAACATCGCATATCTACAGCGAGACAAAGAGCAGTTGCCGCTGGAATACATTCAGATAGATGCCGGGTATTGCAATGGCTACCGGGATTGGACCGAGTGGGATAAAACCAAATTCCCACATGGCCCGCGCTGGCTGGTGGAGCGGATAAACGAATACGGCTTCAAAGCTGGGCTGTGGCTGGTACCGTTTTACGCCCACCCTAAGAGCCGGGTAGCCCGGGAGCATCCCGAATGGCTTGTTAAAGACATAGAAGGGACGCCGGCAAGTTCCCAGGCATCAGCTTTTGCGCTGGATGGCAGCCACCCCCAGGTGCAGGCATGGTTGCAGGAATTGGCCCGGATCATAACCTGTGAATGGGGCTTTGAATACATCAAGATAGACGGGGCATCTATAATCGGCACTGCCAGAGGAGAGCATTATGATGCCGCAGCCACCGGCTGTGGTGCCTACCGCCAAGGTATAGAAGCCTTCCGAAGCGGAATGAAAGAAGGCACCTTCTTTATGGGAGGTATTTTTAACGTAGGCATCGGCGTAATAGATGCCATGCGAACAGGAGGCGATGTTGGGGCCAGGTGGGATTGCAGTAAGATAGA
>JAQVUQ010000031.1 GCA_028699365.1 bacterium
GTCACTCTCCGCCCTGAAGCTCTCCATGAACGGTGAGCTGTTGCATATATTGTCTGAGCTGGGACGATTGCATGCCATGGTACTGCCCGGTTACACCACCTATCTGATGAGCCCGGCCTTTAACAGGGATAAGGCTCAGGCGGTAGACATTATAACCCGTCTTGCCGAATTGACGGAAGTTCCTTACTATCAGTCCAGGCCGGAGATCCTGCGCCTGCATCGCCGGGTTCTGGCCAGCATCACCGCCGGCACTTACTTCTATTCGCTTTACAAATGCATGCTGATGAACACGGTAAACCGGGCCGATCTGGAAGGTCTGCAGATCGCCCTGGCCCTTAAGGCTTTCAAAGCCGGGAAGGGAGAATACCCCGGCGCCCTGAAGGATTTATCCGCCTCGAAATCGACACATTTGCCGGTTGATCCGTTTACCGGCACCAGCTTTATCTACCGCAAATCCGGCCAGGGCTTTATTCTCTACAGCCGCGGTCCGGACGGAGACGACGACGGCGGCAAAAACGAACTCAAGCGCGGCCTCGACGATATCGCCTGGAGATGTTCGAGATAGAGGTTTTTTATTAACAATTTTCGGTCATAATACTTTAGCGATTATTATGCTGAGCCGGTAATCGGTTCGTTCTGAAGGAGGCCGGTATTGAGAACGTTTATATCGGAGGGGCGGCGTAAACAAAAGCTATACAAAATACTGATTGCTCTCGTTCTGCTTCTATCCGTATTCCTGATAACCGTATTGTTTTCTGTGCCGGTAATGATAGTTGTTGTGCCTTTCATCTCCGCCGACATGGCTGCTGTTATGTTTCTTTTCAGTTTACCCATCCTGTTTTTAATCGAAGCAGTGGTGCTGATCCGGAAGCGTAGTATCTTGTCATTGAGCGGGATAAAAGCGCTTTTAGTCCCTGCTGCCGTGTTTCTGCTGTTGTCGATCTGTCTGCATACCGTCTCTGTGATCTGGACGGGAAGGGAATTGGCAAAGACAATGGCCCAGGCCAGGGCGGCGGGACTCAAGCTGTCGATACATGAAACCGTGCCGCCGCCGGTGCCGGAGGGCGAGAACGCAGCCGTTCTATATAACAAGGCATTCTCTCTTCGCTCCGCTTTGGCAGCCGGATACGGAGAAAAATGGAGTATGGTGAATTTCTATTACCGATATAAGGGCAGGGAGAGAGAGATAAAGGCCATTGTCTTAGATGCTCCCGATGCGATCAAGCTCTTTGGGTTGCTGGAGCGGGCAGTAACTATGGAGAAATGCCGGTTCGAACTCCACCGTGAGAACGGCTTGTTGATGACCAAAATGAGCGGTGAAATGCGGGAAACGGCACGATTTCTCAGGGCCCGCGCTTATATCCTGGCGCATGAAGGCAAGGGCAGGGAAGCGCTTCATACTATGGGGGTAGGTATAGGTCTGGGAAGAGCCTTTGACGGTTATCCTTTTGTTTTAAGTGAGCTGATAAAGATTGGTATAGAGAGGATAGCTTTTTATCAGGGTGATGCAGATCATCCGCCGGCTTTTGAGGTTGACCCTGACAGCTTCCGGAAGTTGTCGGCGGTTATGGAAAGCAGGCGCGATCGGAGAGTAGCGGCGGTCAGGAATGATGTGGCCATAACCGGTGATTACCTCTGGGGAGCGCAATCCGGGCATACGGGAAAGGATATCGGGTGTACTCTTCTGCATCCTGATACGTGGTCTTATGGCTGGTCGAATCTTTTATATCTTCCCGTATTTAAGCCGGTGATGCGGACAGGCATGGTCTATTATCTGAAGCAGAGCATGCTTGCCGCGAAGCTGATGAGCCGGCCTTATTATGAAGTGTCGGAAGCCGCCAATCATCTGGATGAGGATAGTAACGGAGGTGCAAAGATATTCAGGGCCGGCATGTTCATATCGGGCTGGAGAGCTTTTTATGATTGCGAGGTCATGCATGATGTCCGGATGCAGGGCTTCGAAATCAGCCTGGCGCTGAAGGCTTATAAAAGCAGCCACGGCAGCTATCCCATCACCCTCGATGTCCTGGTCCCGGAATTGATGCGGAGTCTTCCGGTTGATCCGTTCACCGGTCATAACTTCCGTTATCAGCGCCAAGGCAAGGGTTTTATCCTCTACAGCCTGGGAGCCAATCAGAAGGACGACGGCGGCAAGGAGGATAAGACACGCAATATGGGAGACGATAAATCTCACCGGGACGATATTGCCTGGAGCTGCAGGGATTAAATCATCCGGTGGATAAGGGCCTGTGTCGGTTACTACTCTTGACATCGTTTGCTGCTCTGCTATGATATGATCAAATAATTTGATCATATGATCAAATAATTTGATCATATGATCAAATAATTTGATCATGATAACGGAGTGTTTGCCATGCTTGAACCCATAATGGGATCTGCTGTAAAAGAGAGAATATTACTGTTTATTCTGACTCATAGCAATGCTTATGCCAGAGAGATCAGCGGTGTCATGGATATGAACTACTATACGGTTCAGAGATTTCTGCACCAACTGGAAGCAGACGGGATACTGTACAGCCGTCTTCGTGGAAAAATCCGTCTATTCGAGTTCAATCCCAGGTATACTTTTTTACCTGAACTGAAAGCTTTACTGGAAAAGGTGCTGAAGTATCTGCCGGAAGAAGAGGTCGAGAACTACTATAAGCCCAGGTTGCGACCGAGGAAGAGCGGAAAGGATTTAAGATATGACCGATCGTAGTGTAACGGCTTTGGCAGCACGTATATGCAGCTATCTGAGAGACAACGGGGTTGATACGGTTCTATCCGGAGGCTCTTGCGTGACGATCTATTCCGAGAGCAGATACGTTTCTCTTGATCTGGACTTTGTTCTGATGCAGGGAAAGGGACCGAAAAGCGTTACGGAGTTGATGGAGAATCTCGGTTTTAAGTCTAAGGGACGAATATTTGTTCACCCGGAGATAGAATATTCGGTAGAGTTTATGCGGCCACCACTGGCTATTGGAGAGGAAAAGATCGAGAGGGTAAATGAAATAACCGAGGGACCATATACGCTCAAACTCCTTATGCCCACAGATTGCGCTAAGGACCGGCTGGCGGCATATTTCTATTGGAACGATATGCAATCTCTTGATCAGGCTGTGCTTGTTGCGCAAAAGCAAAATATCGATCTTGAAGAAATAAGGCGATGGGCTGCTTCAGAGAATCATTTGGATAAATACGAAGATTTCCTGAATAGACTCAGTGGATGCCTCTGAACTTATCGTAGCTAATTCGTCACCTTGACTCCAATCCTTCTTTTGCGTATACTGTATTAAGACAATGATACAGCAGTCCAAAGAGGAAACATGTTTATCAGGCTCGATCCACAAAGCGGTGTTCCGCTGTATATGCAGATCATAAATCAGGTCAGGCAGCAGGTAGCCGGCGGCGTGCTGCTGCCCGGAGATCGCCTGCCCTCGGTCCGGGAACTGGCCCTGCAACTGCGCATCAACCCCAATACCGTGGCGCGGGCTTACAGGGAACTCAGGCATGACGAACTGCTGACCAGCCAATGGGGGGATGGGAACTTTATTTCAGTCGAGGCTGCCGTTACCGGCGATAAAGAGAGAGTGCGAATAGTCTCAGAAGCGCTTGATTCCGCTCTGAAGCTGGCTGCGGATATGATGATGAAACCCTCCGAAATTGCGGAACTGCTTGAGGAGCGTTTACGGGCAATGCGCGAGGTATCGCATGAAGACGAGGATACGGACAGGGAGGCTTGAGATGCAATACGCTATAGAGACTAGTAATCTGACCAAGAGATATAGCCGGCACAAGACAGCGGTGGACAACCTGAACCTTGTCGTGCCCGCCGGCTCAGTCTACGTCCTGCTGGGCTGCAACGGTGCCGGCAAGACCACCACCATCAGGATGCTGATGGGGCTGCTGCGAAAGAGTGCCGGGGATATCGCCGTTCTGGGTCTGGATCCGGATAAGGAACCTGTGGCGCTGAAGAGAAGGGTAGGTTTTGTCGCCGATAATCAGAAGATGTACGACTGGATGACGGTCAGGGAGATAATAGGTTTCTGCCGTCCTTTCTACCCTACCTGGGATGATAATTTGGTGAGCGAGCTTGTCGATCTTTTCGGATTGCCTGCCGGCAGCAGGCTGCGGGATCTCTCCAGGGGCATGTACGGCAAGGTGGCCCTGCTGCTGGGGCTGGCCCACAGGCCGGAACTGCTGATACTCGACGATCCCACCTCGGGACTTGATCCTCTGGCCCGGCGAGAATTCATGGAGGGGGTGATAGGGGTTATTCAACAGCAGGAGCGCACCGTCTTCTTCTCCACCCATATAGTGGATGAGGCGGAGCAGGTGGCGGATTGGATAGGCATATTGGATGGTGGCAAGCTGCTCCTCTCTCAGGCGTTGGAAGAGGTGAAGGAGAACATAAAGCAGATCAAACTCCTCTTCGATGCGGAACCGCCGTCTGATATCGATCTGCCGGGGATCGTAAAACGTCAAAGCAGCGGCAGGGAATTGTTGTTGACTGTCAGGGACTATACACCTCAGTTGACGGAGTCCTTGGGGCGCTACAATCCCAGGAGCGTTGAAGTGCTGGATATGTGCCTGGAAGATATCTTTGTCTCACTGGTAAGCAGAAAGCAGGTTGACAGATGAGTGCGGCTGCAATAAGGGCGCTTATCTGGAAGGAGTGGCGTGAGCAGCGGCTGGCGTTGACTCTGAGGGCTCTCCTTATAATAGGCTGGTCTATTACGCTTGTTATTATCTGTGGGCATAATATTCAACTTGCGGGTGTACTGATAATACTATCTCTAACGGTAATGCCGCTTATCATTGCTGCTATCTCTGGCGTGTTATCTTTTGCTACTGAGACGGTTCATGGCAGATGGATGTTCCTTAGCAGCCGTGCCCTTGCTGTTGGCAATGCCTTCGGCATTAAATACCTGTTCGGTTTTTTATCAAGTGTCCTTCTCTGCTTAATCAGTTGGTCAACGATTATTACGTTGATGCCGGATCAACATATCCCGGATGGTTGGTCGGCATACCTAAATATCGTGTGGATCGGCGGCTATCTCTTTCTTGTTGCTTTTATTTATGCATCCACAGTTATGAGCATAATGCTGGCCGGCAGAGCCATTATAGCGCTCATGCTGGCTCCGTTTATTATAGTCTTTACGATAATCCTTACCATACTGGCTTTAATTGCCGTTATTCCCTTTATGCTATCCTATAAAGCGCTATTCTGCATCTATATGCTTATGCTGGCATTGTCGCTTACTATGTCGGGCGCCACACTTTGGAAAAGAGATATATCGAAAGGCTCCGGCAAAGGCAGGACGCTGCTGACCTTAGCCGGGGTTATTATAATTGTGTCCATTCTGCTGCATACGGTCTCGACGGTTTATACCAGTCTGAAATTGAAGAATGCTGTAGCCGAGGCCAGGGCTGAGGGGCTAAAGCTGTCAATTGCAGAGATCATCCCATCGCCAGTGCCTGAGGCCGAGAATGCTGCTGTCCTCTATAATGAAGCCTTTGCACTGCAATCAAAGTTATATTCAAGGTATAAGCAAACATGGCGTAAATATCACCAGTATCCCGGTGAGACAATGCCCAATAAGCTGAAGGTAATGCAAATTGAAGATAAGGATGCCATAAAGCTATTCAATTTACTGGAGAAGGCTGTGGCGATGAAGAAATGCCGATTTGCAGACGATTACTGGCTAGGCTTATTTAGAAATGATAGGGTAACAGACAATGTCTGGCATGTATCAAGATTCTTGGGCAAACGTACTCTTGCACTTATTGAGGAAGGTAGAAAAGATGAAGCATTAAAAACCGTTGAGGTGGGCTTGAAGCTAGGGGCAAGCATGGATAATCACCCGAGCATTTCGAATATTTATTGTGGATATATTAAAGCGTCCATATGTAATAGTATTATTCCTCGTCATGGTAAGACCGGTATGCTATCAGGATTTATAGTCGATATGGATGATTTTCACAGGATATCGTCCATTGTAAAAAGAAGAGGCAATGACGTTGCCAGTATCTTGAAAAACGAAATAGCTATAGGAAATGACCTATGTTTCGGGGAGCTGTCGACCTATATTTATAATCGAGGGAACAGGTTAGGCTTTAATTCGTATCGACTGAGAGATGGTCCTGGCATTTTGATGGCTATATACTATACATATCCGCTCAGGCCCATTCTGTTAAATGACAATGCCTCCTTTTTGCAATTGGGCATGCAGTTGCTGAAACTATCTAACCAACCTTTTTATAAAGCACGTAACGCTATTGAAAATCTGAATGAGAAATTGGATAACAATCTGCACAATGGGAATGTTCTGCGTTGTCCCTTTACCATCATAGGTGGTACCTATATATTAAATTCGAATATATATCAGGAGGCAGCGGAGTATGAATCGGTGCTTGAGAGCTTAAGAGTTGGCATGGCACTCAAGGCATACAGGCATTCTTATGGCAACTATCCCATGACCCTTGATACTTTAACGCCGGATATTCTGCCGTATCTGCCTACTGATCCTCTGACTGGAGAAAGTTATTATTATCATCGGCAGGATCAAGGGTTTATTCTCTACGGCTTGGGACCGAATTTGAGGGATGAGCGCCGAAAATACGGGAAGGATAATCCTTGCGACGATATCGTCTGGCGTTCCGTTGACTGAAGCATTTGGAATATATGAAGCATGGAGGCGAAAATGAATATTCTGAAAGCTTTTATCTGGAAAGAGTGGCGGGAGCAACGGCTGACAATACTGGCAGCGGTGACCCTGATGTTGATAGGCCGGGGTGTTTTGGCATACGCGCAAGTCAGTATGCCGTATGAATATTTCAAGGAAAACGTCGCAGATACAGCCTATGCTTTAGCCAATATTTACTTCCCGTTGGCGTTAGCATTGGTCTTTGGCGTAACTCCTCTGGCAAACGAGTTTGCTGCCGGCAGCCTGAATTTTATGATGAGCAGGGCCGTCTCTATGCGAAGGTTTGTCTGGACTAAATTTAGCCTCAATCTGGTATTGCTGCATCTCATGATAGTGATTATGCATGCCATGTTTCCCGGATTGAACGGGAAGCTCACGCCGACATCGCTGATAATCGGCCCTCGGGATGCATTTCCTGAAATTACGCTTGCGATCCTTCTGATTTATCTCGGCGCCTTCCTGACTTCCATACTGATAGAAGACGGGCTCGGTGCGTTTATAGTGGCTCCATTGCTTACAGCAGGGGTTTCTTATATAGCACTTATTACGGTAGGGTATGCTGCTCCATTCATATTGTCTGCTATGCTGGGCTGGAGCGCAGAAGTCATCTCAAGCCATGATACGACTATTATATGTATCGGCATACTTCTTTTGTCGTCTGTTCTCATGCTATCGACATGTCTATTGCTTATTAAGCCGGTATTCGAGCGAAGAAGCTAATCCCTGTAACGCCCTATATTGACAGTCCTATAAACATCATAACCCATCCGAAGACCAGAATATAGAATATGATCCCCGGGAGCAGTTCTTTTTGCCACAGATAGTATACCGCCACGGTGACCAGCGCCGCTAAGCGCAGGCCGTTGCGGGCAGCGGGATACATGAAAAGACTGAGTAGAAGTTCGAATATGAGCAGAATTGCCAAAACTATGGCTGTATTGATCGCCGTATAGCGCATGACCTTAGCCGAGAAAAACTCTCGCAGCGATTGTCTCAATTCATCTCTAAAAACCGGAGTCTTCGGGGCTGCTTCCTCTTCCAGCCTTCGCCTGACGGAATTGAGCTTGCTTTCAAGGTGCCAGTCAGGGAAGAGCTTCAAGGCGGATTCATAGGCAGCCTCAGCCTCTTTGAGCCTTCCCTGGCGCTCGTAAAGATCTCCCAGCGCAATGCCGGCTGAGCTGTTGTGAGGGTCCGTTTCCAGCATCGATTTATAACGTTGCTCGT
Organism: bacterium; assembly: GCA_028699365.1. Classification (GTDB taxonomy): domain Bacteria; phylum UBP13; class UBA5359; order UBA5359; family UBA5359; genus UBA5359. The sequence goes on from JAQVUQ010000031.1 coordinate 7,932, forward strand.
TCTCATCCTCTATGGCTATGAGAAGTTGTCGATTACCTTTATCCTGGAGCGCTTCCAGAAAATACGGCAGGATGATGGCTATGACGGCAAAGACAATTCCCATCGGCTGCAGCAGTACCGCTACTGTTGCGAGTATCAGATTTGCCAGGACAAGCAGGCCGAGTGTGATGTCCTCCATTTCCTGATAGAGCCAGAGCGCGAATATACGCACTGTGGCAAAGCCGAAGAGTATGCCGAGCAGGCCAAGGTAAAGACCACGAAATATTCCTTCACCGTAAGCTGCAATCATCTTTGCGGGATCATCCTTTCTTGCCGGCGAGTGTCGAAATAATTGTTCTTAGAAGGGAATGTCCGTTATATTACTTATTCTTCAATAGGATGATGTTTCCTTTATCTTTCCAGCCTTAGCCGAGGACGGCTTGTCAGGCAGTCCGGAGGGTGATATGCTCATTTTAATCCATTATCCGGGTTCAGCGTGATAGTTTGCATATTTCGACTCCCCGATCTTCGGACGGGAGATAGCAGTTTGAGGAGGCGACTGTGTCTTTCTCGGTTTGTAACGGGTGGCCCCGGCAGGGGCGCATAGCGCTTATAGGTGTAATCTTCCTCGTCCTGTTGAGGCTGGGGCTGCTGTGGTGGCAGGGCTCTCTTACCGGGAACGATATGCCGGCCGATGATGCCGTACTGCTGATCATGTTTCTCTTCCCGGCTGCTATGGCTGTAATCCTGGCGATAATCGCCTGTCAGGCCGTAATTGCCGGGCAGGAAATTCGTGACAGGCGCCAAGCAACGGCAGTCTTCAGGGCCGGGTTTCTGCCGGGGCTGGTATCGGCGCTGCTGCTGGGAGTTCTGGCTCCGGCTCTATTTGCCTGGGGCGTAGACTATTTGGGTGAGGGCCTTACACCTCTGGTCATTTGGGCGCTGCTTGCTCTCTGTGTAACATCTCTGTTTTATTCCGGAGCCTTTCTGAACAGGCTGCTGTTCGGCAGCAATCTGATGACCTTCCTGCTTGCTCTGCCGTTACTGCTGCTGGAGACGATAAGTCTTACTGCAGTTCTGAGTGTTCTTCTACTGGCAGCTTTGCCTGCATTGGTACTTTTGCTGCCCTGGTTGATCAGGGCAGATGGCTTTGCTATGGCTTACAATCCGGAAATGGAGACTATGATACTACTGTTGCCCGTTTGCCTGCTGGCCACCGCTTCCTTCATGATTGCTGTTCGCTGGATATGGATAGAGATGGTATCGAGAGGCGGCTATCCGTTGCGGTTGCTGGCTGCTGCTTTTCGGTCACGGATCTTTTGGTGTCGTCTGGTCAAATCGGCCCTGCTTACTCCGGCTGCTATAGCGCTGGTATCATTGGCGATACATGGCACAGCTATCCTGCTGGCCGGGCTGGATTACGGCCGGGCCGGCAGGGAAGCCCGACAGGCGGGAATGCGGATGACCAGAGAGGAGGTTATTCCGCCTGCGTTACCAGATGACCGTAATGCAGCCCGTATCTATGAGCAGGCTTTTGTTCTCTGCCGGAGAGTGAAAGAGAGATATGATGTTCAATATAAGAAGCCGGAGAAGCAGGCGACACTATGGGAGAAATCGCAAGCTTTTCTTTTTAATTGGAAAGAGGTCGATAAACTTAAGCTGGCGGATCGCCTGCTTGGCGATCCCGACATCAAGCGGATCGTAGCTTTGACGGAACGAGCGGTGGCAATGCCTGACTGCCGTTTTGATCTTAACTACAATGATCTTAATAGCCTGACTGCCTTTGAGCCACATGACAGGCTACGTTCTTTGTTCTGGATCATCAACGACTATGGGAAAGCTCTGCGGATAAGAGGACATCAGCGAGAGGCTTTGCAGATTATTCGCTTGCAATTCCTTTTGCCGGAAGCGTTGCTGGGAGAACCTTTTATGCTGTCGCATCTCAAGATGGACCATATGGACAGAATGGCATCTGAGAGGATCCACGAACTACTGGAGGGTAAGAACGGCGATATAGCTCCGGAAGACTATGCTGTTCTGGTTTATGAACTCGGGCGGAAGATTGCTGCCAGGGAAGCTTCATTGGGCAGAGTGGTAGAAGGGGAGACGACTCTTTTTCTGCTTCCGGTTTATCTCGATCCTCCTCCTGATTTCGGAATTACAGGTATGACTGATGACGGCTGCGATGACAAGCCGTGGCGGATGTGGACGGTAATCAAATATCTGTCCCGGCCGCTGCTGTTGGGCAGTGCAGCCTGTCAGATACGTTATACCGCCGCTATCCTGAAGCCGATACGGCAGTCTTATTTTCGGGGCCATGCCCGTTTACAGCAGGCTGAGAAAAAACTTGAGAGAGATTTTCCATTCCTGCAGGAATGGAGAGCCGGATACTCCAATTTCTATGTCGGTGCAGCATCAGATACAGCCAAGTTGCAGGTAACACGACAGGCTCTGGCCCTGAGATGCTATCGCCTCAGGTATGGTGCATACCCTATGCAGTTAAAGCAACTTGTGCCCGCCTGTTTACCTGAACTTCCCCTTGATCCCTTTACCGGCCGGGAATATGTCTATCGCAGGCAGAAACGAGGCTTTGTCCTTTACAGCCTTGGTGAGGATCTCAAGGATGATGGCGGTCAAGACGAGCCTACTAAACCCGGACGCCTCCCACCGGATATAGTCTGGAAGCTGAACCGTTAGGTTGCCAGTATCGTTGTGGTATCGATGATAGTGTAGCCGTTGTTCATGGTATAATGAAAAATCGGAGATTATATTTGGGAAGCAAGCATGCAAAATAAAGATAATGTGCTGGCTGAAATAGTAAAGAAGCTTGTTGATGCCTATAAGCCTGAGCGCATCTATCTTTTTGGCTCTCATGCACGAGGAGAGACCGGACCTGATAGCGATTATGACTTGATGGTAGTGGTGCGGCAATCCGATCTACCTTTGTATAGGCGTGCACAGCAGGCTTTCAGAGTTCTTAGAGGAATGGATGCTTCCAAAGGTGTTATCGTATTGACTGAAGAGGAGTTTACATGCAAGCAGGCGGTTGTTACCTCGCTTCCGGCAACGGTAAAGAGAGAAGGTAAGTTGTTATATACAGCCTGACACAGAGCCGCCTGACTATGAAGAGGCTGTCAATGCTGTTGGAATAGCCCTCAAGGTTTACGATTAGATACTAATAAGACTATTTGAAGGCCGCTAGTAGCCACACTAATCTGTAATTCTGTATACGGTTTTATGGAGGTGCGTATGGCTTTCCCATTTAATAACGAGTGGCGTCGCTACGGACGCACACTTCTTATGGGTGTGGCCACTCTTATCCTGTTGAGGCTGGGTCTATCATGGTGGCAGGGCTCTCTCACCGGAAACGACATGGCCGCCGATGGGATCATACTGCCGGTCGTGTTTCTATTTTCTGGCCTTATGGCGACAGTGCTGGGGATCGTTGCCTGCCGGACTGGACGCGCCGGGCTGGAAATTCAGGATAGACGACGGGCGGCGGCAGCCTTCAGAGCCCCGGGAGAGAGGAACGGCGTTCTCGGCCCTTTCGAGGAAGTGCCCATGCGGTTGACGACGCCGTCGAAGATGAAGAAGAGGCGATAGACGATGTTCTTCCTGTTGCCGTGCAGAGTAGTGCTTCGGTAAAGATCGGGTCCCGCCTTCTCCCAATCCTTCTCCTGCAGCGGGGCAGCTCCGTCGAGGACGGCTCCATTGCCTTCGATGATAATGGGCTTATCCGGGAGACCGGACTTGTTGCGTATAACGATGGATTCATTATATGGCTTATCCGTGGGCACCAGATAGACGGTATCTCCGGCCTCCGCCGTCTTCACGGCACGGGCGATGGATCTGACCGGGCCGCCGTCTGTTCCCTGTATCGTTTGTATAAGCGTGCATAGCGGGTTTTCAAAATCCTGCCACCGCAAAATAACCCACATCAAGAGCAAAAACTTCTTTTACAGGTTGAACGTTCGGGGCTATACTGTAAATGTATTCTGATGCCTGAACGGGTTTGTGAGGGAGATGGCGATCATGACGTCCGGTAAGTCAATAGGATTCCGTAAGGGTAGCTTTCCATCTCTGTTGATGGGGTTGCATAATTCCGAACTCACGCGGTGTGCCGGGATTTTTTCGACAGTCATCCCGGCGAGCCTCAGGTTGATCGCCGAGGAAATCAGATCATGGTTTACGGCAGCAGCTTGTTGCCATGTCCCAATTCGGATTTTCACTTTCTACTCAAAAACCTGATCTCCGAAATCGTTGGCAGTTATGATGTTGACGGCCTGTTCATGGACGGTCCGGTCTTCTTACCCTCCTCCTGCTTCTGTCTGGCCTGCCGGGATCGAGCGCTGGAGAAGACGGGCGAGGCGTTGGTATCGCTGTCACCACTGGAGCGCCTTCGTTTCAAGTATGCCAGCTTGGAAGATCGTGTAGCGCTGGCGGTGGAGACTTCCAGGCGCATCAGGGAGATACCGGTCTACTGCAACGGACGAGGTATCAGTGGGCATCCTTCCTATAGTTGTGGTTCGCCGGCACGCATGCAGACAGCCTGTAACGTTGTCATGGCCGAAGCCTTTCCCTACTTTCCGTCGCGCTCGCCAAATCGGCCGCTGTGGGCGGTATCGGGCACGGCCAGGCAACTCCAGGCCGTGGCCGCCGGCCGTCCTGTAGTGGTGGCTGCCACCATAACTACCCGTCCCGGTATCCATAATGTTATGCCCGCGAGTACGCTTAAATCGCTGACGGCTCAGGCTGCGGCCAATGGCGCTTCAATCTGGTATGAGTGCTCCGTCGAAGTTCTCCGGCAGGGTGGCTCGGCAGTTGCCGCTCTGTCCCGTTAGTCAACACCAGCATCACCGGCGTGAACACCGAAGGCATTATAAAGGGAGAGATTGCGACTGTGACAACCAGATATTACCTGACGGCCCGGGTTGTGGATGCGGCCGGAAAACCGGTTCCCGGCACGGTAATCAGCGTAGTTCCCGAGAATGGCGGTAATGGTATCGGCAGAGACGAGTCTTCGGCAGCAGCGGCTATCCCTGGACTGCGCCGCAATACAAAGGAGATGCCGACCGGTGCTTTCCCTGTCCCAATGCTATGCAGGCTGTCGAGGATCATTTCGATCTGATGATTCACGAAGGCTGGGAGGAGCAGGAGATAACCGATGTTCTGACAGCTTTATCCAAAGTGACTTCCATTAATATGAAGTTTGAAGTATATTGATTCATGAGAACCCGCATAGGATAATAATGGAGGTTCATAGTGGAGGTTGTTAAACAAAACACAGGCAGTAGTTGGGAATTTGCCTTTGCAGAACACGGTGCTGTATTTTCGCCCGATGATGACAACCGTCTGACCTTCTATCCGGCCACAGTGCCGGGCACCAACCTGACCGATCTGCAGGCAGCCGGACTGGTGGAGCGGGAGACCTCAGCCTCTTACGAGGCCTCGTTTGCGCCGTATAAGTATCAGGACTTCATCTACAGAACCGTATTCCAGGGTGGAGAAGCCGCCGGATGCAGACACGCATATCTCTGCTTCGACGGCCTGGACACAGTCTGCGACATCTTTCTCAACGGTCAAAAGCCGGCCACAGTGGAGAACGCCTACATCGGCCACAGGTTCGACGTAGCCGGAAAGTTGAACAGCGGTGCCAACGAACTCTGTCTCATCTTCCGCTCCCCGGTGCTGGAAGCGGAAAAGAGAAAGGCAGCTTTCGATGTAGAGTTCACCCCCCCGCAC
>JAQVUQ010000387.1 GCA_028699365.1 bacterium
ATGACCGAGCGTATCTGTTATCTTATTTAATGTAAGCGGGCGTCTATGTCTGCGGATTCAAAGGCGGATCGATCGCCTCTGGATAATTCCCGGGAGAGGAGCTTGAGGATGTCTGAGATACCGGTTCTTTACGTTGAGGGAGATACTATCCCCGAAGCCTGGGAAAAATCGCTTATCAGGCTCTGGCGTGAGGGTATGCCGATAAAAACGGAATACGATCGCCCCGGTGATCCTCCCAGCCGCGATTGCACCATGATGATGGTTATCCGTGATCCGTTTGCCGAACCGCGCCTGCACCGTGCTTTTCCGGCCGGCCTGGACGATCTGGAAGTTTACCGCCAGGAAGTCGTGGAAGGCGTGCATGATCACTGGATAGCGCCTGAAGAGGGCAAGTGGACCTATACATATCATAAGAGATTATTCGGTTATGAGTCCGAAGGCCGGGCCATAGATCAGCTCGATTACGTGGTGGCCAAGCTGGCCGAGGCGCCGCATACCCGCCGGGCTCAGGCCATAACCTGGGATCCGGCCCTGGATATCCCCACCTACGATCCGCCCTGCCTGCAGCGGTTGTGGTTCCGCCTGACCGAGGATGAGGGAGAGATGGCGCTGAACATGAACTCCCACTGGCGCTCCCGGGACGCCTACAAGGCGGCTTTCATGAATATCTTTGCTTTGACCGATCTGCAGCGCGTCATAGCCGGTCGTCTGTCAGAAAAACTGGACAGGCCCGTGCGGCCCGGACGATACGTGGACATAGCCGACAGCTACCATATATACGGCTCATACTTTGAGGAGTTCAAAGGCTTCCTGGAAACGGTGGAAAATCGCAGCTTTGAGGAGCGCACCTGGAACAGCGATTTTGCCGAGCCTTTCTTTGAGATGGGCCGGGAGCGGCTGGCGGCGGAGCGGGACAAGTAAGATGACTGCCGAAGATGTAGCTAAAGCTATCAATGAAGCGGATATGCTGGAGGGCATAGCTCCTTTCTGGGAAGAGGCTATGGCCGTTATGCCTGCCGGCCTTCTACCCTTTCTTGATCCCGCAGCGGTTATTGAAAACCGGCAATGGGGCGGCTTGGAAGACTCTCTTGATGCCCCTCTTCTGGCAACGGCGGCATACATTTCCGCCGATGAGGCCTTGCGCTGTCTGGCCTGGTACTGCTACTGGCATGTGTTCGAGACGGGCCGGGATAACCTGGCAATGGTGCCGGCACTGAAGACGTTGCCGGGTGATATGGGCTCTCTCTTTTATCTGTTGATCGGGATGGCCATGGTGCCTCGCTTGCGTGAATACCATAGGACGTTGCGGATACCCGAGGAGATAACCCGGACAACCGCCGGCCAGATATCCTGTATCTGCGGCAACTATCGCCGGGCGCACGCCGGACGTCCGGGCGTTTTTATCAAACAACTGGCCTGGCTGCGTCATTATATCAACGGTAATATTTATCTGCACATCGGCAGATTCGAATACTGGCTGGCGCCTTTTCGCGGTGGGGTGACGGTTTATCGTCATCGCGACAGCGGCGAAACGATCGCCCTGGCGGAAGCCGGCCAGGAATTCAGCCGCAGCGGTTATCTGAACGGCGATATCACCGTTCCGGGAGATGAATCCGCCTGGGTATCCACTCTGAACATAACCGGCAGTGAGGTGCGGGGATATCCGGTGTTGCCGCAGGGCCATGGGCTGCGGCAGGAGATCTGCCTGCCGTTAGCGGAATGGGAACCGGTGCTGAAGCGCGGCGACTGGGTCCTGGATATTCATATCCCGGCAGGAGGCGGTATGCCGCCCGAGGCCTGCCGGGATTCGCTGCAGCAAGCGGCAGACTTCTTCAGAAAACGCTTTCCGGAACGTTCCCCGGCGGCTTTCTGCACCGTTTCCTGGATCTTCAGCCCGCAACTGGAGCAGGTGCTGCCGCAGGATTCAAACATGGTGAAGCTGCAGCGGGAGCTCTACCTCTATCCCTGGCCTTCTATCAGTCAGAGTGTATGGTTCATATTCTTTCAGAATGTTTTTGATCCGGCTACGGCCCCTCGCGACACCAGTTTGCAGCGAGCTGTCTACGACTATCTTGTGGATAACCGATACTGGCGCAATCAGGCTATGTTCTTCCTGCTGGACGACCTGCCTGAGTTTGGCCGCCAGGTTTACAGGTCGCGTGTGCCGGCTATAGTTGACACGGCCGTCTAGTAGACAAATTTGACGTACGTTACACGCTCACTATATACTTTATATTAGTTGATAGGGACAAACAAATACTGATAGCGATGCTCTGTGCGTCGTTTGTGAAGGTAATAAGAAAGCATAAGCAAGGGATCAAATATGACGCCAAAACAATTTTATGATTGGCAGACTGCCGGCGGTACAGACGATGTCATGCGCCTTGTCGATTGTCTTGAAAGAGCGGATATTGCATGGTGTGCAATCGGCGGGATAGCCGTAAATCATTGGGCTGATGAACCTATGGTTACCCAGGACGTTGATTTAGTAGTGGCTGCGGAATCTGTGGAACTGGCGACAAAATCCCTTGAGGATGCAGGACTTAAATCGGAACGCTTCAAATGGTCCATTAATTTTCAGGGTCACTCCAAGGTAAGTATCCAGTTAAGAACGGAAGATTTCTATAAAGACTTCCCCAGCCGTTCCGTCCCGGCGGATATCCACGGGATTCTGATGCGGGTTGCGTCTCTGGAGGACACTTTACGCGGAAAAATCAAGGCGTGGCAAGATAAGGAAAGAAGACAGAGTAAGAAACTCAAGGGCCTTGGTGATATTGCTCGTTTAATTGAGAGCCATCCTCATCTTTGGGAACTTCTCGATGAAGATTTGAAGAAAATCATTCATGTTGAGGCTGAAGGCCTTTTAGCCGGCGGAGAATCCATGACGGAAGCGCTTCTGACTGAAAGGAAGGCCGAAAGAGACAGGGAAGAGGAATCATAGTTTCTCATCCTGCCTTGCCCCGACATACCGTCAATGCTATAATAACGACGGATTTTAAGCGGGGTGATGGCAGTGAAGATTTCCCGAAAAGAAGTGGAGCATGTGGCTCTGCTCGGCCGTCTGGCGTTGAGCGAGGTCGAGGCCGAGGATTTTACCAGGCAGCTCAATCAGATATTCGAGCATTTCGAGAAGCTCAATGAGCTGGACACTTCCCAGGTTGAGCCGACTTCGCATGTCTTGCAGATGCAGAACGTCTTTCGGCAGGATCAGGTTCGGCCCTCTTTGCCGGTGGACGAGGTGCTGGCCAACGCACCCGACCGCGAGGACGGATACTTCCGCGTTCCCCGGATAGTGGAGCAATAAGATGAATATTTACGATATGACGCTGCACCAGTTATGGAAGATGCTGCGCGAGGGCGAGACCACCGTTCAGGAGATATACGGTTCCTTT
>JAQVUQ010000388.1 GCA_028699365.1 bacterium
AGGAACTGAAAGGCTCAGTCGAAGAGTGGGAGGGAGACCTGAAGGAGATACGCAAAGACAAGTAATGTACGTGACGTTGACATTTTGACGTGCGTAAGAGAGAATAACTGTCGAGAGGAAAAACAAGGCAATGGCTCTGTTTGTCCATTTAGAGGATTTGGAAGCTTTGCAAAAGCTCGAAGATAAAATAGATCTTCGTGAAGCTTATGCTGCATTGGCGGCGATCAGAAGAGGGCAATATTATACTCTATCTGAAGTCGAAGCGGAGCTAAACAACGGTAAGAATTAGAAAGCTGAGGACTATGCCAGGTCATTAACGACCATCCCGGTCCTGAGGGTGGTCTTTTGTTTTTAGAAGTTTTCCCGTTAGATTTATTGCACGATCTGGAACAGAGCGGTGACGATTTTATCCTGCTGGAGTGCTGTCGTGCCGGAGTGGACGATAACGCCTCTTTTCTCTTCCGTGATGCCGTAGAGGTCATAAGCTGTCATGAACTGCTGCAGGTAGAGGCGGCACTGGCCCGGGCAGAGGAGGCCTTGTCCCAGGGCTACTGGCTGGCCGGCTATCTGGCTTATGAAGCGGGTTATGCCTTTGAGCGGATAGAGGGAGCATCTCTGCCGAATATGCCGCTTATCCGGCTGGGTGTATACGATTCACCGGCAGGGTACTGTTACCCGGTGGCAGGCGCAGATAAAGCGCCTGTAGAGCGTATTGCCGGAATAGAAATGCACTTCAATCTTTCTCAGGAGCGATATGCCGCCGACCTGGCCCGCATCAAGGAACTGATCGCCTCCGGAGATACCTTTCAGATCAATTATACCGGCCTGTTGAATTTTGATTATGCCGGCTCACCGGCAGAGCTGTACAATTGCCTGCGGCAAGCGCAGCCTGTGCCGTATTCAGCCTTCATGCGCTGTGACAGCCTGGACATACTCTCCTTTTCACCCGAACTCTTCTTCAGACTGCGACAGGACCGCATAACCTGCAAACCGATGAAGGGCACGGCACGCAGAGGCAGGACCGTTGCCGAGGACGAGGCTGTCGCTGCATGGTTGACTACTGATCCCAAGAGCAGGGCCGAGAATGTCATGATCGTAGATTTGATGCGCAACGACCTGGGGCGGATATGCCGGCCCGGCTCCATCAGCGTTCCCGATCTCTTCGGCGTGGAACGGCATCCTACGCTCTGGCAGATGACCTCCTCCGTGGAGGGGCGTCTGCGCCGGGACGTTTCACTGCCGGATATAATAAAAGCGCTCTTCCCATGTGGCTCGGTGACCGGAGCGCCCAAGGTGCGCTCCATGCAGATCATCGCCGATCTGGAGCGGCAAGCCCGAGGCATCTACACCGGGACCATCGGCTGGATAAGTCCGCAAAGGGAGGGTGCTTTCAGCGTGGCTATCAGAACTATTGGCCTGGACAGGCGCACGGGGCGGGGCGAGATGGGTATCGGCAGCGGCATCGTCTGGGATTCCGACACGGAGGATGAGTATCGGGAGTGTCTTCTTAAGGGGCGTTTTCTTACGTCTGCGCAGCCGGAGTTCCAATTGCTGGAGACTATGCTCTGGGAGCGGGAAGTGGGTTTCGTATTACTGTCGGAACATCTGCAGCGCCTGGAAGCATCGGCCGGTTATTTCGATTTTCCGTTTGACAGGGAGAGGATAGCAGCGGAACTGGCTGTTGCGGTCGAGCAGTGCTTCAGTCTCCGGCAACGGGTTAGACTGCTGTTGGCGCAGGACGGCTCGGTGAGTGTGATTTCTTCGGCTTTACCCGGGATGACGCTTGCCGGGACTATGTCTGCCGTTACCCTGTCGGATGTTACAATAGATTCAAACGATATCTTTCTCTATCACAAGACCACCAACCGCGGTCTCTTTGATCGAGAAGCGGAAGCCTGCCGGAAGCGGGGATATCATGAAACCATCTTTCTCAATGAGAGGGGTGAACTGACTCAGGGGGCGATCAGCAATCTCTTCCTTCAGCTTGACGGTAAATTATACACGCCGCCGGTGGAGTGCGGCCTTCTGCCGGGAGTGACGAGGAAGCGCATGCTCGATGACGGCACTGCCGCTGAGAGGGTTCTATATCCCGGAGACCTGAAAACGGCTGAGAAGGTGATCTTGACCAATGCCGTACGCGGCTGCATAGAGGTGCGCTTCGAATAATCGGGAAGCTCTATTATCCCTTTTTGTTATAGAGATACCATCTGCTCCTTACTATACTGAAAGTGTGTCGAGTTTGTATATCCTGAAGAGATATCCTGACTTGGCCGATTGAAGCTGAAGTAAGGAGTATAAAGTATGAGCGATCCGGCACTGGCCTTAAAGACTTTCAGGAATGAACACGGTTTTCTGATTGGAATAGATTCCGACGGCTGCGTCTTCGATACCATGGAGATAAAGCACAAGGAGTGCTTCATCCCCAATATTATAAATTACTGGGAGCTGCAGGCTGTCTCCAAGTATGCACGTGAAGCGGCGGAATTCGTCAATCTCTACTCCAAATGGCGCGGTATAAATCGCTTTCCCGCTCTGCTCATGACCTTCGATCTGCTGGCAGAGAGGGATGAGGTTGGGCAGAGGGGCGTCATCATGCCGCAGGTGGACTCTCTGCGCAAGTGGGTGGATGCCGAGACCAGGCTCGGCAATCCGGCTTTGGAGAGTGCCGTGACTGAAACGGGCGATCAGGTTCTGATCCTGGCCCTGGAGTGGTCCAGGGCTGTTAATGTGTCGATTGAGGAGATCGTCCGCGGTGTGCCTCCGTTCCCGTTTGTGCGCGAGAGCCTGCGTAGAATAAACGAACAGGCTGATGCTCTGGTTGTCTCCGCCACCCCCAATGAGGCTCTGGTCAGGGAGTGGCAGGAGCACGACATAGATCGCTATGTAAAGGTCATCGCCGGGCAGGAGATGGGCAACAAGAAGGAGCATCTGTCCATGGCCATAAAGGACCGCTATGCCCCGGGTCATGTTCTGATGATCGGCGATGCCCCCGGAGATTACAAGGCGGCCAAAGCCAATAACGCTCTCTTTTATCCGATCAACCCTGGATACGAAGCTGCCTCCTGGCAGAGATTTCATGATGAGGCCCTGGATAGATTCATCAGCGGTCAGTATTCCGGCGCTTATGAGGCAGCACTGATTGCTGAATTTAATGGGTATCTGCCGGAGAAGCCGCCCTGGAAGGATATTAAAGACTGAAAGGCAACAGCCCGGGCAGGGAGGATACGGAATAGCTACCGCAAGTGCTTTTCTCTGTAAGTGCTGGGCGTCATTCCCTTATGCTTGATAAATATCTCGCTGAAATAGCTGTGACTTAAGAAGCCGCATTTATAGCCTATCTCCGATATTGTTTGTTGCTTCGTACGCAGCAAGGAACAGGCGGCCTTTA
>JAQVUQ010000389.1 GCA_028699365.1 bacterium
GCATTCTCCCTGATACAGACCGGGCGCGGCCCTTCCGGATCGAAGCCGCTCCAGGGAAAGGAGGAAGGATATTCCAGATATGAACCTTCAAATCCAGCCGACGTAGTATCGTTATAGATGCGAAGACTGTAGCTGCCATCCGCCTTCTTCACCACCAGCAGGGGCCGGTCGCGGCTGCTTCCGGACGTGGGAAAGATATCGAAATCCACCACAATCAGACCGCTGAAGGCGTCGCTTTTGAAGTCGTTTACGGTGACCGGATCGCCTCCGGCAGCGCTGACCTGCTGCAGGCTGCCGGCGTAGTAGTTGAAGAAATAGATGCAACTCCCGTCGTGCGACCAGGCCAGGTTGCTGCGTGCCCGCTCGGCCATATGGCTCCAGACCACGTCCGATGAAGTCCTCGTTCCGGCGGTATCGATCCCGATTACCCATATCTGACGCAGGGTGCTCTCCGCCACCCAGACGGCTATCTTCGAGCCGTCCGGGCTGAAGCGGCAGGTCAGAGCGCTCTTTCCCTGGCCCAGATCCGCTATTATGCGGGGATCGGAGCCGTCCCGTCCAGCCAGCATGACATAGCGTCCCAGACCGTAGACTATATAGGGATAAGTATTGCTCGGGCTGATATCAGGGTAGGAGTGCTCATCCGGCACCCCGGGATCGAAAATTTCCGAGGTACCGTTGACAACGGCAACCAGGCTGCCGGCCATGGAGAACCTCCAGTTGGAGTTTTTGCCGGCATCTCTGGAGAAAGAGGCATAAACCGTGTTCACGGCCGTGCAATCCTGCACATCCGCGTAAAAGACGGAGCTTCCGACAGAAACATCGCCGGAGTTGTCTATAGTATATGTGCTTCCGAAATCAGATGACCGGAGCCTGACCGGGTTGATAGCGTTCTCATCGCTGATACCGCCGTTAATATCGAACTTCCCCTGTACTGTCTGGGTCTCGCCCTCTCCGAATTTCAGCAACTTGCCTGATGTATTGCAAGACAGATTGAAAAATACCGTTTCTCCAGAAATAATGCTTGTTTTGGCATTATCGGCAAAGGTTACCTTCCCACCGTTGTGTGTAAAGGTCCCGATATTGCTCCAATTGCCGGCAACGACCATGCTTCTGCCGTTCTGGTCAAGCAATCCGTCAGAGTTGGTCATATTACCGGCCAACTGCAGATCACCGTTCAATAACAACGTTCCAGCACCTGCATGAGTAAGATTGTTCAAAGCCCTGGTATCGCTTGCGCTGCCGGCATCCAAGGCCTGGCTCTGCCCTTCAAGGGCACTGAAAACGACCGTGCCGCTGTTGTGTACGTATGTGCCGGCATCGCTAAAATCGCCGCTTATATTGAAAGAACCGGAAGAACCCGGAGCAGCCAAAGTGCCGCCAGCGCCTATGCCGACATTACGAGCCGTGATGTTGCCGCTGCCGGCATCGAATCGGCCTTTATTCACGGTTAAAGTATCGATCACCTGCAGCGGGGCGGCAGACGACAACGCCCACCCGCCGGTGCCGGCGACACTGTCTACCGTCAGGTTGTAAAAGGGCGAAGTATCCCCCGGAGTCACGGTTTTATCCGCCATATCGCCGCAGAGAGTTACGGTGCCCCCGCCGTGGGTAAACAGGTTGCTGTTGACCCAACTGCCGGACAGTCTGATCGCCTGCCCGCCGGCGTCGAACTCCCCGCCGGAATTTGTGAAATCGCCGTCCAGCCTGAGAGCGTTTCCGGCAGCCAGAGTCAATTTGCCTGTACCGGTATGGGCCAGGCTGTAAAGAGCCTTGATGTCTTCTGTGCCACCGGAGGTTATACTGGCATCAGCGGTATTATCGAAGGTGAGGGTACCGTTATTGTGAGTAAACGTGCCTACAGTGTTGGTGAAATTCCCGGCCACGGTGAAGCGCGGCTGGGCCGGATCGCTGTCCGGGCTGGGTGCCTTCAACTCAGCCGCTCCCCCGGCTATAAGCACGGCAGCGGCATCTATGCTGCCGCCAGAGGCATCCAGCGCCCCGCCGTCCACCGTCAGCGTCCCGTCCACCTTGAGCTTGAAGGTATCGGTCGCCAGTGTGCCATCGGTCACATGGAGATCGCCCTGCAGATTCATATCATGTCCGGCTATCTCCCAGGCTGAGCCCTCCCCGTTGAAAGCCGCGTCCTTGAAGGGATAATCCCCGTCACCTTGATCCACCGTTTTATTCAATCCCGTTTGATTGAAAACGATCCGGCCGTCGTTATGCCGGAACTCCCCACCCGTGCGGGCATAGCTGCCGCCGATGCTGAAGCGTGCTGTTATTCCCACAGGGCCGGGCGCCAGCAGCGATCCGGCGCTTACGGTAACGTCGCCATGCGCCGCGATGGCTCCGACGAAAGCATCCAGGGTGCCGCCACCAACCAGAAGTTCACCCTGCACCTCGATCTTTTCGGTTGCCGTCAGCCAGCCGGATTTGATCTCAAGCTGGCCGTTGACCCAGAGTTCACTGTTGCCGCCAGTGCTTTCCGGGCAGAAGATATCCCTGCTTTCTTCCGGTAAAGAGGGATCGTTGATAATAAGGTTATAGTAGTTCCAGCCCGTTCCACTGCCAAAGCGCTTCAGGTAATAGATATTGACGGTTCCATTACCATCGCCGATGTATTCCCATACCCCGGAATCTGTGTCGTTGCCGCCGGTCAGGCTGACGTTCTCGCTGCCGTAGAGCCTGATCGTGCCGGCATTGGAGAAGCTCCCGCTTACCGTCAGACCATGGCCCTGCAGCGCCATGACCACTCCGGAGGAGAGGGTCAGGTTGCCGGATATATTCAGGTCGCCCTCCAGCTTAATGGATTTGCTGTCGGCACATGTTACGGACTCAATATATGCGCCTGCATAAACGTGCACGGTGCCACCCTCCGCTGCGGCATCGACGCCCGCCTGCATCGAGGCAAAGGCATCGGTGCCCCAGACATGGGCGTCACAGTTCTCCGACGTGTAATCATCGTCTACATAGACTACGTCCGGGGACACGGCCAGAGCGGGTGAGACCGGCAGGAGAATGATTAACGCTGTAAGAAGAAGCCTTATGAGCATATTCATCCCCCCATCTATTTCTTCACCCAGGATACGAGCATGACCTGGCGCGGCAGATACGGCGGCAGGTTATTGCTAGCCAAAGACGAGGGATCGCGCCAGTCCATGAAGTATTCATGCCTGATCATCCTGCCCTCCCCGGTTGCCGGCCAGAACTCAGACCACGTAGATACCTCCTCCAGGCTTTTCTCCGCTATCGACCCGCTGAGGCTGATCAGACCGGCAGGGCGCGACGTGCCCCAGATACTGTCCCAACTGCCGCCGCTGAAGTAATCCTTCCCCGGTAGGACGAAGAGGGAGCCGGTATAAGCCGCCATCCGGGCCT
>JAQVUQ010000390.1 GCA_028699365.1 bacterium
GGTAACCATGGGGCGGTTGGGAGCGTTGATACGATCCTCCTGTAATCCCAAATAATCGTTGAAAATCTGGTTTACACCCCAGCACAAAAACAGCACCAGCAGAATCATGGCGCTGCGCATATAATTAACATGATCGGGCATCAGGCGATGGTACAGAGAGACGCCTACCCAGCCGGTAATCCCCGTAACAAAAGCGTAGTAAATCCGCATCGACTTAACATATGCACGCAGAAACCCCATCAGGCTTCGATTGGATTGCCTTAAACCTGCATCAATAGCGCCCAACGATTCCCCTATCATTTCATCCTGCCAATCACCATACTTTATATATTATACGTTTAAGAGCGCTGCTTCGTTACCGTAAACACCGGCTGTCGCTTACCATCTTGTGTTCCGATAAGAAAAACTGAATCCCCTTTGGTTCTATTCTCCTTTGCCGGCAATCTTGATGTGGAGAATCCCTGAATAGCTTATCTTTCTGCTATATATTCTACCAGCTCAGGATCTAAAGATTTACGGGTAACCGCTTACATTTTAACAACAGAGGGCATGATTTTCCGGCCTGAATATCAGTAACGCTTTAAAACATCGCTGATTACCCGGCGGTGGCGTCCGTCTTTTTGCAGATACCAGATCAGCGTATAACCGCCGGTACCGTCGCCGCCGTTGATCTTTATCGTCATATGAGCCCCGTCCCGGGATAGCCAGACCCAATCGTTGTTCGGGTAGGGTTCATAGCAATCCTGCCAGAGTTCGACGGGGATATCCCAGCGTTGGCCGTCGACCTCCACCTCCAGGGAGTAGAGTTCATTGGCGGGGAAGTCTCCCTCTGTTCCGTGCAGGTTTCTCACGCCGTCTTTGTCGTATTCATCCTTGCCGTCTATCCTGTATATGATCCTGCCTGACGAAGCTTTCACCGTTTCGGTTTTATGCTTATCAAAGCGGAACGGTCCCTTGGTGAAGCGTACCGTATACTCATGCTCCCAACTCTTGCCTTGCACAACTATCTGTTTAGTGGGTTCTACTATCGCTCCTTGTTTGACTAAAAGCTCTACTACCTCGGCATGATCGGCCATGGCCGCCCAGTAAAGCGGCGTCCTGCCCTTCCTGTCTCTGGCATTGATATCCGCTCCGTGCTTAATCAGGATCCCGGCCACCTCGACACGACCGTCAAAGGCGGCCCAGAGCAATGGAGTCCTGGAATTCTTGTCCCCGGTTTTGATATCCGCACCATGTTTGATCAGAAGCTCGACCGTCTCGGCGGTTGCGGCCCAGCGCAGCGGCGTTATACCGTTCTCGATCTTAGGATTTACCTCCGCCCCGTGCCTGATCAACAATTCCGCTACTTCCGTACGGCCGCCCGCCACCGCCCAGCAGAGCGGTGTGCTGCCGTCACCGGCTTTGCCGTTGACTTCCGCGCCGCGGTCCAGCAATATCCCGGCTACCCTGGTATGTCCTCCGGCCGCGGCCCAATGCAGCGGCATGCTGCCTAACTCCGGTTCAAAGCCCTTATAATAGCCGTTTTTGTCAATCACCCGGGCCTTTACATCGGCTCCGTGTTCGATCAACCGTTCCGCCGTCTCGGGGTGGTCCTGCGCCAATGCCAGTTCCAGCATAGTCAGGCCGCGCCGGTCTGCGGCATTTATATCGGCTCCATGCCCTATCAGTAGATCGGCTATCTCTTTATAGCCCTCTACTATGGCCCAGAACAACGGCGTGCTGCCGTCACCGGCTTTACCGTTCACATCGGCTCCGTCACCGATAAACCGTTCCACTTCACCGAGATTGCCCCTGCGCACGGCACTGTTCAACGTCGCTTCCGACAGCCAGCTTACAGCCAGCGAGATATTATCCGCCCACTTACGCGCCAGGGATTGTGCATCCGTACCGTTCAAACGCGCCAGGTCTTTATCCACCGTGGCGATCAGTTCATCTCTGCATAATATCGCCGCCAGACCGTTTTTCGTTCCGGTATGAATATCTCCGGATCTCATGCCTGACAGCAGCAGTCTTTTCAGGCGCGCGGCAATCAGATCGGCACGCCTGCCCGGATCGTTGCCGCCGGCCTTCGTGTATACCTCCAGAACAAGCCTTCCATCCAGAACGACCCCTGTAACGTGTTCGTCGTCGATACCTTTGATCTCTATCCCGGAGATAACATCGTTCAGCTTATCGGCAGCATGACAGAGGGTTCCTTCCAACATCAGGGCGGCTATCAACAAAACAGACAGGATATAAACTCTGTGACCGGATATCCTCATCTTACGAATACCTCCCTCTATCTGCAGGCCGTCTCCCGTAGTCAGGACACAGCAGCCTTCTCTCTATTACCAATCATCATACCACTTATCAGGCACCTCCTACAAACACCGAGAACCAATAACGAAGACCGGCTGCGCAACATTGCAACCGGCCTTCAAGTTGCTCATCGTTTATGACAAATCAGGTTCAACGTCCCAGAATGGCATCCATAGCGTTGGAAGTGTTGGCTATTCTAACCTCCGGATAATACTTGTAAAGCGGGATCATCTCGCCCACCACCGGACCTTCATAGCCTATCTCTTTGATGGCCTTCATCACTTCAGGCCAGTTGACGTCGCCTTCCAGAAGATCAACGAAACCCTCGGCGTTACCCACAGCCGCCCGGAAATCCTTAAAGTGGATGCCGGCCACTCTCTTGCCCAGAATGCGCAGCCACTGCTCCGGATAACCGTAAGGTATGATGTTGCCCATGTCCACATAAGCGCCAAGGCTGGGGCTGTCGAAGCTGTCGATGAACTGTGCCATCTCCACCGGGCTGAGCAGGAATTTATTCCAGACGTTCTCCAGACCCAGAACGACGCCGTGCTCCTCGGCCGTAGGCAGCACCTTCTTCAGGCCTTCCACGGTTCTCTCTCTGACGACATCGTAAGAGAGCACCGGATTATCCGGCAGGAAGAAGACGCTCACCGCTCCGGTAATGGTCAGAAGGGTTCTGACCTTGAGCCATGAGGTTATCTTGATCATCTTCTTGAGTGCTTCTACGGCTTTATCCCTGTCCGCAGCGGATTCGCTGGCCAGGTTGAAGCCCCAATAGGTCCCGGAAGCCACGCTGGCAACCTTGATGCCTATCTCGTCCGCCTGCTTCAGGATATTGGCGCAATAAGCCTGATCGGCATCAAGGCCCAAGGCCCCGGTCTCACCGATGCAAAGCTCCACGGCGTCATAGCCGTATTTTTTGGCTTTGGTCATAAATTCCTTGATATCCGCAGTGCCTTCCAGGCCGCCCGGGAAGGCCCAGTAGCTGATAGACTTCAAAATCATTTTGAGTTCCTCCTTGTTATATTCGTTTATCTACGCCCCAGCTTTTGCCTGTCTGATCTCCTCGAGCACAGTGGTC
>JAQVUQ010000391.1 GCA_028699365.1 bacterium
GGATGCCGATGCCGCCGTAACTATGCAGCTTATGAAGTATATTGCCGGTGGATTGCCGGTGCTCTTCATGGACGTGCGGCTCTACCATCCCGATCTCGGCCTCTGGGATTGGTGCAACTCCGGCAACCATGCCAGCTACTATGCAGCTCAGAGCCTGGATGCAGCCGAGAACTTCAAAAAGATTACCCTTCATCCTGCTCTGGAGTATTACTTCAAAGCAGGCGGAGCCTCGGTGGAGTTTGACGCGGCTCCCGGAGAGATGACCTTTGCCCGCCTGGGTATCTGGGATGAAAAGCCCTACATGGTCATTACGGCCGGTGAGAGCGTGGAACTGCCGGCGCAGCAGTCAAGACAGTTGGCGGCGCAGACAGATCCTACATGGCCTCACGTCTGGGCCAGGCTGGATTGCACCTTTGATGAATTCATAACCGTCTTTCCCGCCAATCACTCCCACGGCATACCGGGGAATCATATCAGGGCTTTGACCTATGCCTGCGAAATAGCCGGCATCAAGCCCATAATCCTGGGCGAAGCCGGACGGCAGCGCATTGCACCAATATGGGAGAGGGTTTGATTTTAGAGGAGGATACATCCATGTTTGAGCCGGTAAAGATAGCGGATAACGTATACTGGGTCGGGGCCGTGGACTGGAACTGTCGCAGCTTTCACGGGCATTCCTACTCCACCCATCGCGGCACTACATATAACGCTTATCTCCTCAAAGGAGCCAGGAACGTTCTGGTGGATACGGTCTACGCACCGTTTGCCGATGAGATGCTGGAGCGCATCAGCCGTGTAATCGATCCCTCCGATATCGATTACATCGTGGTCAATCACGTGGAACCAGATCACTCCGGGGCGCTTCCGGTCATATCCCAAATCGCCTCCAGGGCGGCTGTTTACTCCACTGCCAGAGCCGTAGAGGGTATATCCTCCTACTATCCCGGCATAAGCGTGGCGGAAACGGTGAAAACCGGTGACGTCCTTGATTTCGGCGGGCGTCAACTGACCTTTGTCGAGGCGCCCATGTTGCACTGGCCGGAGAGCATGTTCACCTATCTGCCGGATCAGGCGCTGCTCATGCCCAACGATGCCTTCGGCCAGCATATGGCCAGCGGCTTCCGTTTTGCCGATGAGGTGGATCATGGATATCTTATGGAAGAGGCGGCCAAATACTACGCCAATATCCTGTTGCCGTACAGCAAACTGGTGCTCAAGAAGATTGCCGAAGTCCAGCAGATGAATATCCCCATCGAGATTATCGCTCCCAGTCACGGACTTATATGGCGGCATGAGCCGATGCAGATAGTGGAGGCTTATGTGCGCTGGGCCGCACAAGAGACGGAAAAGCGTGTCGTAGTGGCTTATGATACCATGTGGCAGAGCACCGAGGCCATGGCCCTGGCTCTGACCGAAGGTGTGGAGAGCGCGGGGGTGGATGTCAGGCATTACAAACTGGGCGTTTCCGATCACAGCGACGTCATGCGCGATATCCTCGATGCCGCCGCTGTTGTTGTCGGCTCCAGCACCGTCAACAACGGTGTTCTGCCAACGGTAATGCCTCTGCTCCATGAGATCAAGGGACTGCGCCCTACCGGGCGTAAGGGACTTGCCTTCGGTTCCTACGGCTGGGGCGGTGGAGCCGTCAAGGAGATAGAGGCAACGCTGGCGGCGGCGGGCATGGATATTTTCGAGCCGGGATTATCGGCTAAGTGGTGCCCGGGCGAGGATAGTCTCACCGCCTGCTTCGATGCCGGAAAAAGATTGGGCAATTTCTTGAATAACGGTTGACGTATGCGGTTCTTTCTGATATAAGTAATAGGACGAATTAACGACACTTGTGGAGAGGGTAGAGATGACCGGCAGATCCAGCGTAATTAAGCGTGATAACGGCACTGCTGTCAAACAACTGAACAATGGAAAACGGTTGACGGTCAAACATACCTCAAAACAGGTTTCGGCCGGAAGAAAAACGCCTTGGAGCATGCAGGAACGGCGAGTTTAAGCAGTTCGCCAGGATCAATGATACGGAATGAAGAGGTCCCCTGTAGCTAAAGGCAGGGGATCTTTTTTTATAAGAGGATAGGGGTCAGGTGTTCTAAATGTCAACACCAGACCCCCGAAGAATTAGGGAGGCTGTTATGAGTAACGAAAACGTCGATCTGTCCTATCTGGGGCTGGTCAATCCGGGCGGTATCCACCGCAATCTGTCAGTTCCGGCTCTGATAGAGCAGGCGCTGGCCAGGGGAGAGGGAACACTGACATCCACCGGGGCCCTCAGCGTCAGGACCGGAAAGTATACCGGTCGTTCGCCTAACGACAAGTTCACTGTGGATGAGCCCAGCGTTCATGACGAAATCGCCTGGGGCAAGGTGAACGTTCCCATATCCGAGGAGAAGTTCGATCGTATATACAATCGTATGATGGCTTATCTGCAGGGGCGCGACCTCTTTGTCTTCGACGGCTTTGTGGGCGCAGACACGGAGTACCGTCTGCCGCTCAGAGCCGTCACCGAGCTGGCCTGGCATAATCTCTTTGCCCATCAGCTCTTTCTGCGCCCGACGGCCGAGGAACTGGCGGCTCACATACCGGAGTTTACGGTTATATATGCTCCGGGCTTTCATGCCGATCCCGAACTCGACGGCACCAGGTCGGAAGCCTTCATCATCCCCAATTTCAAGCGGCGGATGATTATCATCGGCGGCTCACAGTATGGTGGGGAATTAAAGAAGTCCGTATTCACAGCTATGAACTATTTGCTGCCCAGGCAGGGTGTCTGCCCCATGCACTGCTCGGCCAATATCGGCGAGAAGGGAGACGTAGCCCTCTTCTTCGGTCTCTCCGGCACAGGCAAGACCACGCTGTCCGCCGATCCGGAACGCAAGCTCATCGGCGATGACGAGCACGGCTGGTCCGACAACGGTGTCTTCAACTTCGAGGGAGGATGCTATGCCAAGTGCATCAACCTCTCTCACGAGAACGAGCCCCAGATCTGGGAAGCCATACGTTACGGCGCCATTCTGGAAAACGTTGTCATCGATCCGGAGAGCAGAATCCCTGATTATGACAGAGACGATCTGACGGAAAACACCAGAGCCGGCTATCCGGTCGACTTCATTCCCAACGCCGTCATTCCAGGCGTCGGAGGGCAGCCCGATGTAGTCGTCTTCCTGACGGCCGATGCTTTCGGCGTACTGCCGCCGGTGGCGGAATTGACCAGAGAGCAGGCTATGTATCATTTTCTCTCCGGCTACACCAGCAAGCTGGCCGGGACGGAGCGAGGCATAACCGAGCCGGAAGCCACCTTCTCCACCTGCTTCGGCTCACCCTTCCTGCCGCTCTCGCCCATGGTCTACGCCAGGCTGCTCGGTGAGAAG
>JAQVUQ010000392.1 GCA_028699365.1 bacterium
TCCGATATAGGCGGCGTAGTTTGTGGCTATCTCGTCTATTTCGGCGTTATACAGAGCTATCATGCGCGTATCGTTCAGACCGTATATATCAGTACCAGGCCAATAGTCATTAGGGGGCGTCCATACCAATTGGACTTTTATATCGTGTGCCGCTGCCTCAACCAGAAGCTCCTGCAGGAAATCACGACTCCCCATATGTGAATCCGTCACGGCATATTGCACCAGGGTAGGGTGAAGAAAAGGTCCGCCCCGGCCAATTTGTTCAAAAAAAAGTATCTTTGTAGCGCCGGTGGCAGCTATATTATCGACCAACATAGCCGCGGGCATCGGATCTCCGACGCAATCCTGCCAAAATCCCCAAGGGCTTGCAACATTAAGCATAACTGCTTTTTCTCCAGAATAGCACCAACCCGTATGTACCAGAAGACACACCATGACATATAACGTCAACTTGATAAATGTCCGGAACATATCTACCTCCCCGCCGTTTGTACTTTTAAACATGCTACCCTCGCTATGATATAAATTATAAATCTGTGCCGTGTTCAGATGATCCCCAAGCAAGAGAGAGCATCCGTGTTTCAATTTTAATGTTACTTCAGACGCTTGCAGGGAACAATAGTATTACTTACTATGCTTGTGGATAATCTTGCGATAAGCGGAGGGTGTAAGTCCGGTAATTTGACGAAAATTCCTATTGAATACCGTGAAATCGTGGAAACCTACAATTTGTGGTATTGAGGATATCTTGAGCATGGAGTCGTTCTCCAGCAGTTTTTGGGCCTCCATTATACGTCGTTGGATTACATAATGCCTGAGGTTCAAACCGGTGCATTTCTTAAAGAGGTATGACAAGTAAGTGGGCGATAAGGCAAATCTATCTGATAACGAATTGAGCGTAAGATCCTCTACAAAATTCATTTCTATATACTTCACTATTTCTTTAATTAACTGGTTCTCAGGTTCCAAAGGATTATCATTCGTCTGAGCACCATTTCTTCTTAACAGAAAAATGAGTTTCTTAAGATCCGTCTTTATTATATCCTGCCAGAAGGGATGACGATGTTTCCTTTCATTGTCGATATTGGCGAAGACGAATCCCAAATCAGCAGCAGCGTCTTCGGCCAGGCATATATGACGGGGTAAATCAGTCAATTTGCTATCTTCATCCAGCATAGTTTCCGGGAAAAGAGCAAGCCACTTTTCTATGTACAGGCCGGGATGCGCTATCAACCTATGCACTTCATAGGGAAGAATGATAATTAAGGAGTTCTTTTTAAAGGCGTAATTCTGATCCTGAATAAAATAAGCGCCTTGACCTTTTTTTATAAACTGCAGTTCTACTTCCTTATGATACCTCAGCGACAGATTATTATATGTAGCCCTCTTTTGGGAGACTATTATGGGAGGTTCATCAGGCGGTATTAAAATAGGCTCATTTATGGGCTGAATATATTCATCAATCATATCGCATATCTCAAAAACAACATATGCTCATTTACACGCTACTCTTAATATAATTCCACAAAATAATGCTATACCCTCTTTGTCGCTATTTGTTGCTCTGTCGGCATAAACAGGTTAGTAAACCGGCGGATAGATATGTTGAACTTAATGTCGTTCTTATTTTTTCAGCAGCCTCCCGGCATTGCCGCTATAAATCTTACCCAGCACATCCACCGTCAAGCCCAGACTGTTCAGGAACTCCTGGTGAGCATTATCAAAATAATCCCTGGCATAGAGTATCCTATCCTGAAATTCCGTCAGGAACTCCACGGCAAACTCAGGGTCCCTCTTCAGGGCGTTGCAGCCCGACCCGGCAGAGATATCGCAGTAGAGATTGGGATAGCGCCTCAGCATCTCTATGAGCTTGCCTCCGGGCACAACCTTACCCTTGGGATAGGCCACCTTGTCATGCTGTCCGTCACCCGAGATATGAGCCCAGAAACCGGGAGCGTGCCCCAGGAAGACAGTTTCAGGGCAGGCCTGCAGAGCCCTCTCCAGCGCCTCTATACCCCCGCCGTACCAGTAACTGGGACGAGGGTATTTATTATTGCTGTCAAATTCATAATCTATATGCACCGTCACCGGCAATCCCTTCTCGCCGCAGAACCTGTACATTCTCAGGGCATCGGGATTATCGTAGGTCATGCGCAGCTTCAATTCTCCACAGACCTGCACTCCGTATATTTCCACTGCCGCCGCCAGCGCATCTATGGCTTCGGGACGACGGGGATCGGGAGCGTAACCCAGTATAAACCTCTCCGGAGCCCGCTCCTTATAGGACAGGCATCTGGCAAAGGGGATGGGGCCGCCCTCTCCCGGCTGGGGTATACAGTAATTGCAGCCGGGATCGTATTCGTCAACCGGGCTCTCCCAGCTCAGCAGCCAGGTGACGTCTATCCCGTATTTATCCATGTTGGCCAGGAACTTATCCAGATTATGGCCGTGCCAGTCGGGGTGATTATGGGCATCTATAATCATTCTACTACTCCATTCAACATTCTTCCGTCGGTCAGGACTTGAAGGAAAGGTTCCAGCCGCCTGAACTTTTGGAATTGCCGGTATCATCACTCAGCAGTTCTTCATAATTCAAGACTATTTTCCTCACGGCATCCGCATATTCCTCTATTATATCCGGATAGTAACGCTTGAACCATGGCACGTTGAAGATACGGCTTTGCAGACCCTCCGCCGCGGGCAGAGTTACATCGGCCCGTTTGATGAGAGATGTCTCTACGGCGTTGACGGGCCTGCCCTGATTGTAGACGTCTATAACGCTGAAAAGGGGATGCTGGTGCAGCGCTTTATTGCATCCCGGATTGACGGCCGGCACTCCTTCTGCTTTCAAAGCTTCGCAGAACCGACCCACGGACAGTCCGCCCAACTCCTCCGGCCGGTAATGGGCCAGTGGATTGTACCAGCCTCCCATGCTTATGTCGCTGCCTTTGCCAGGACGATGCGGCTTTATGCCGGGCAACCCTTCCAGCAGATCCCAGAAGTAGTTCATGGCTTTATCTATCTCGGCTATCTCCGCCGGGTACTTCTTCAACTGCTCCAGCCCTACCGCGGAGGACAGTTGATGCATCCTGTACTTGTATCCGCCCCAGGGAAGGCCGGCCCCAGCCTTAAGCTCCTCCGTCGTAATCTCGTTATGCCTCTCATAATGTCCCAGGATAATGGCTCTGTCGTATATCTCCTTATCGTTGGTCAGCATAATGCCGCCCTCGCCTATGGCGAAGGACTTGCCGCTCATCAGGGAGAAACCCGATACATCGCCAAAGGTGCCCACCATCCTGCCTTTATACATGGCCCCGTGGGCATGAGAAACATCCTCTATCACCTTCAGGTTATGCTTGCGGGCTATAGGCAT
>JAQVUQ010000032.1 GCA_028699365.1 bacterium
TATGGATACATGCGGCGTATCGTAGGACATCCTCTCGTATATTTCGTCGGATAGAACTATCAGATCGTGCTTGACGGCGATTGCCGCTATCCGTTTGAGCTCCTCAGCGGGCAGCGACATACCGGTAGGATTATTGGGATAGCAGAGCAGTATGGCCTTTGTCTTGTCGGTTACGGCGCTCTCGATAATCCCGGCGTTTACTCTGAAACCGTCGGTGCCGCTTGCCGCGACGGGCGCGACCACACCGCCGGCCATAACGACGCACGGCTTGTACGATACGTATGACGGCTCAGGAACAATAACTTCATCACCAGGGTTGAGGATAGCCCGCAGCGTTATATCCAGAGCCTCGCTCACACCTACGGTTACAAGTACCTCGCTCTCCGGGTTGTACTCCAGACCATGCCTTGCGGCTATATGTCCGGATATGACCCGGCGCAACTCCAGCAGCCCGTGATTGGAGGTATACATGGTCTGTCCCTGTGCCAGCGACGTGACACAGGCGTTTCTTATCCTCTCGGGGGTGACGAAATCCGGTTCGCCTATCCCCAGCGACAATACGTTATCCATGGTGGAGACAATGTCGAAAAACCGTCTGATCCCGGACGGCGGCATGGCCTCGATTATTCGCGATATCCTACTCATCACTCTTTTCCTCCTCATTCTCTTCCGCACCTTCCGGCATAGGCGGCAGATCGCTCAACCCGTTAAAGCCGAAATATCTCAAAAACTCCTCGGTTGTTCCGTAAAGCATAGGCCTGCCTACGGTATCCTTGCGCCCCACGGACTCAATCAGCCTGTGCAGACAGAGCCTCTCAACGACACCGTCGCAATTCACACCCCTGATGGCCTCGATCTCAGCTCTTGTGATAGGCTGTTTGTAGGCGATAATGGCCATAGTCTCCATAGCCGCCCGCGAGAGGCGTCCACGCTCGTGGGCCAGAAGTCTTTCCACATATCCGGAGAACTCGCCCCTGGTACACATCTGATATCCGCCTGCCACCGGCACTATCTGCAGCCCGCCTGCCGCATAGTCATCCATGAGACGCTGGGCCAATTCCTCCACCGTATCCGGCGGCAGTTCCAGCAGCGTTGCGGCCTGCCTGACGTCAAGCGGCCCACCGGCTACAAAAAGGAGCGCCTCCAGAGCATTCTTCCGGTCCTCAAGCATTGGCATATTCCTCGCATAAGGCTATCTCTATCTCGCCGAAGCACTTCTCCTGCACGGCCCTGATACGTCTCTTCTTAATCAGTTCCAGCACAGCCAGCAGGGTTACGACAATCTCACGTCTGGTCGGTCTGTCGCTGAAAAGCCGCCTGAAAGAGATGCGACCGTCAGATCTTCGCAGTTTGCCGAGCACCATGCTTACCCGCTGTTCAACGGTCTCCTCGTCCCTGACGATCTTTCTCTCGTCCTCCGCCTCGTCCGGGGCAGCGCTTTCAAGCACCCGGCTGAACGCTTCCAGCAGATCAAAGACCGATACACCATCCACCAGACTCGCACTGACCGCAGGACGCAGTTCATCCAGTTCTACCGGATGCCGCACGAACACGCCGCGCCATTCGCTCTCACGTTCGGACATAGTCTGTGCCGCCTCTTTGTAAAGCTTGTATTCCATGAGGCGTGCCACCAACTCCTGGCGCGGGTCAGGACCGTCACTCATTGCCTGCAGTTCCTCCTCATCCGGAGGCAGCAGCATTTTGGACTTGATTCTTAACAGCTCGGCCGCCATCACCAGAAATTCAGCGGCAACATTAATGTTCAGTTCCTCCATCAGGCGAATAAAATCGAGATACTGAGCCGTTATCTTTGCCACCTGGAGATTCGCAATATCCATCTCCGAACGATTTATCAGATGCAGAAGGAGATCCAGCGGGCCCTCGAAATCCTCCAGCCTTATTATGCACACATCCTCCGTCAGATTATTCATAATACCTACAATCCCATGGCATTCATAGCTTCCGACAGATTGGCTGCAGCCATAACCGAAGCCTTCTTCGCACCATCCGCCAACAGACGGTCGATGAAATCAGGCTGCTTCTCGTATCGGCTGCGTCTTTCATGAACGGGCTGCAGATACTCTATGACGGCATCTGCCAGATACCCCTTGCATTTCACGCAACCCAGCGTCCCTTCGCGGCACTCCGCTTCGATCTCGCTGCATCTCTCCGGCAGAAAGATATTCTCATAGGCAAACACGTTACAAATTTCCGGCCTGCCGGGGCTGTCCTTGTATATCTTCTGCGGATCGGTTACCGCTCCTCTTATCCTCTCTCGAATAGTCCCGGCATCGTCTGAGAGAAAGATACAGTTGCCGTAACTCTTACTCATCTTTCGTCCGTCCAGGCCGGGAACCTTGGATGCAGCCGTCAAAAGCGCCTTCGGCTCGGGAAAAACCGTGCCGTATAAATAGTTAAAGCGCCTGACAATCTCCCGGGTAAGTTCCAGATGAGGTAATTGGTCCTCACCGACGGGAACAGCGTCGGCCTTGTATAACAGGATATCCGCCGCCTGCAGCAGAGGATACCCCAGAAAGCCGTAGGTCGACAGATCCTTCCCCTTTATCTCCTGCATCTGCTCTTTATAGGTGGGACACCTCTCCAGCCATGGCAGGGGAGTTATCATGGAGAGCATCAAATGCAGGACGGCGTGCTGATAAACATCCGATTGCCGGAAAATTACACTTTTCTCGTGATCGATGCCCGCACTGAGCCAATCGATCACCATCTGGCGCACGTTATCACGTAAAGCCGACGGATCTTCATACTCAGACGTCAGTGCATGCCAGTCGGCCACCATAAAATAGCACCGGTATTCATCCTGAAGCTTTTTCCAGTTATTAATGACACCAAGAAGATGCCCAAGGTGCAGCCTTCCGGTCGGCCGCATACCGCTGAGAATAGTCCCCATCAGATCCTCCGTTTCAAGCACCGATCAGAAGTGTGGCTGCCGGAAATACGATATGTCTGGCCAGAAAGTCGATACCATGTGTAAATATCAGAAAGAGCAGAATCAGCATACCGTAAGGTTCGATCCTCGACAGGCGGTACGCCTGCCTGTGCGGCAGCAGGCCCATCAGTATCTTTGAGCCGTCCAGAGGCGGCACCGGCAGCAGATTGAATATGGCCAGCATGATGTTGACGATAACGCCCGCGTAGCAGACATAACCTAAAAGACCCAGATCAACCGAAGGGAAGAAGACGCCTGCTCCCATAACCCTGAGTATCAGAGCGTATATCAGCGCCTGGGCAGCATTGGCGGCGGGACCGGCAAGCGATACCAGAACCATACCCCGGCGTGGATCCTTCATGTTGTAAACGTTTACCGGCACCGGCTTGGCCCACCCGAAGCCGATACCTGCCGCAAGTGAGATAAGAAAGAAGATTGCCCCCAGCGGATCGATATGCGAAACCGGATTCAACGTCAACCGCCCGGCCCATTTGGCCGTAGGATCGCCAAGCCTGTACGCAACCCAGCCGTGGGCCACTTCGTGAAGAATGATGGCCAGCAAAAATACAGGTAATGATACTAAAATGGACTGGATATTCAAACGGTAATGCTCCTCTGATTAATCTGTTTAATCTGTGTCTGATTTCATAGTGTAGTTTAACATAATCAGAGGTCTTTCTCAACGCTGCCGTTTCTCATATAAAGTATCGCCAGCAGCGTTGTCAGCGTCAGAAAGACGGCACTGATATAAAATGGCATGCTGAATCCGAAACGGTCCTTAGTATATCCGCCCAGGATCGGTCCGATAACGGCGCCGATACCCTGCGCTGTGCCCAGCAGCCCTATCACAGCTCCTGTTCGTCCCCTGGGAGCTACCTCGGTTATATGCGCCAGCCAGGCCGGTACAGCGGTGACAAAGCCCAGTCCCGCCATGATGCCGAGGGGAAGAAAGAAGATAAGTTCTCTGGCAAAGGGAATAAGCCATATGGCTATAGACGCCAGCAAACCACCGATAATCACAGCCGTCCTCTTGCCTATCCGGTCGGCCATTCTGCCCAGTGGAATTGAGAAAAGAGCTATGCTGGCGGCAGGCAGAATAAAGAGAACGGGTATTTGGGCCTGGCTTATGCCCATCACTTCAGTGATGTATTTGATGAGTATCGGAGCCAGAGCACTGATTCCCAGCATCTGCGTTGTCCCCATAAGATAGAGGGCCGGCAGATTACCCTGAAAAAGGCTCTTACGCTCCGCTTGAACTCCTGGCTCCCGGCTCCTGGCTCCTGAACCTGCAAACGCACCCTCATGTTCATACTCATGCGCAGCCTGCGGCTGTTTGCTCCATCTAACCGACCATGCCACCAGCAGGGCGAAGAGAAAGATTGCGCTTACGGTATAGAAGAGGAAGCGTATATCGGTGAATGCAGCCAGCATCAAGCTGCCGGCGACAGGCCCCAGTCCCACCCCGATCATGTAAGCCATATTGAAGACGCTCAGCGCCGTCGTTCTCTCCTTAATATCGACTACGTCGGCGGCAATGGCGCTGATGGAAGGCCAGAGCGCCGCCGCACCCGCCCCATCCATAGCCCTGAAGACCAGAATGAGCCAGGAAAACGGAGCCACGGCTATCAGTAAAGGCGTCAGGGTTGAAGCAGCCATACCTGCCACCATCAACGGCTTTCTACCGATACGATCGCTCAAATGTCCCAGTACAGGCTTGAGAACCATCTCCGTTCCCGTAAACGCCGCTATAGTCAGACCGACAAAGGCATAGCTGGTCCTGAACCTGTCCGTCAGATATATCGGCAGACCGGAAAGAAGCATCAATGAGTAACCCATTTCAGCTATGACGGAGAGCAACGCCAACGGCAACAGAACGGGATAGCGCTCGAAGATGGAAAAATACGTACTGCGCAGGCGCTGCAGCATATCCTTAATAATCCCGCTACAGCATCTTCAGCAGATTGGCCATCTCGATGGCGGTTACGGCGGCGTCCCAGCCCTTGTTTCCGCTCTTGGCGCCGGCCCGCTCTATGGCCTGCTCCAGATTGTCGGCAGTGATGACGCCGAAGGTTATGGGAATACCCGAGGCCGAAGCCGCCTGCGCCACTCCCTTGGCCGCTTCGGCGGCTACGTAATCAAAATGAGGCGTGCCGCCGCGTATTATCGCTCCAAGGCAGATAACGGCGTCGTATTTACCGCTCTTGGCCATCTTTCCGGCTATCAGCGGCAATTCAAAAGCACCGGGAACGTAAGCGACTTCCACCGCTTCCTCGGACAGGCCGTGACGCTTCAAGGCATCCACCGCTCCATCCAGCAGCCGCATGGTAATGATCTCGTTGAATCTGCTGACCGCAATACCGATCGACAATCCCTCGGCAACCAGGTTGCCCTCATACGTTTTAAACATCTATTCCTCCTTATACCGTCAAAAAATGTCCCATTTTCTGTCGTTTAGTTCTGAGATAGGCCCTGTTCTGATCATTGGCCGTTATCTCCAGCGGCACCCGCTCCACTACGGTGAGACCGTAGCCTTCAAGGCCGACGATCTTTCTGGGATTGTTAGTTATCAGGCGTATCCGCCTCAATCCCAGATCGTAAAGTATCTGGGCGCCGATGCCGTAATCACGCAGATCGGCCGGGAATCCCAGCTCCACATTGGCTTCTACCGTATCCTTACCCTGCTCCTGAAGAGCATACGCCCTGAGCTTGTTAGCCAGACCTATGCCCCGCCCCTCCTGCCGCATATAAAGCAGAACGCCGCCCTCGGCAGCTATCAACGACATGGCCGCATCCAGTTGCTCTCCGCAATCGCATCTCAGGCTTCCGAAGACATCGCCGGTAAGGCATTCGGAGTGAACTCTCACCAGATGCGCCTTCTCAGGATTCAACTCGCCCATCACCAGTGCCAGATGCGTATCGCCTCTGCGCAGAATCGTCTCGTAAGCCATCGATCTGAACTCGCCGTATGAAGTAGGAAGCTTTACCTCTGCTACTTTGATAATCAGGTGTTCCTTCCTTCGCCGGTATTCTATGATATCCTTTACGGATATTATCATCAAGCCGTGTCTTTGGGCAAAGATCTCCAACTGAGGCATTCTGGCCATGCTGCCATCCTCGTTCATGATCTCGCATATGACCCCTGCCGGCACCAATCCCGCCGCTCTGGCCAGATCAACGGCTGCCTCTGTATGCCCGGCTCTAACCAGGACGCCGCCGTCTCTGGCTATCAGAGGAAAGATATGCCCGGGACGTCTCAGATCTTCCGCCCGGCTTTTGGGATCTGCCGCCGTCTTGATCGTCCGGGCACGATCATAGGCCGATATACCGGTAGTCGTTTCTTCTGTCGCATCGATAGAGACGGTAAAAGCGGTTCTCATGCTCTCGTTGTTAACGGGCACCATCGGGGCCAGATCCAGCCTGTCGGCTGCTGCCTGCTCCAACGGCATACATATAAGCCCGCGACCGTGAAGAGCCATGAAATTGACCATCTCGGGAGTGACCATCTCCGCGGCTGCCAGGAGATCACCTTCGTTCTCCCTGTCGTCGTCATCGACTACAATTATCATTCGGCCGGAACGTATCACCGCCAGAGCGGCCTCGACCCGCTCCATGTAGCGCCCTTCGGGCGCAGTTGTTGGTTGTCGGTTGTCGGTTGTCGGTTTCATGTTCACCATGCAAGCCCTCAGGCTCGCTATCCTTTTCTATCTAATTTCACATTCATATTCCGCAATCCGCATTCGCCATTCCGCCTTAGTTATTGAGCCACGCTTCCAAGGCAGACTCTTTACCTTCTGCCGCAACTTCATACGGTTGTGGTTGCGGGCATGAGCCTGATTCCAGCAGGCGCTTTACATATCTGGCCAGCATATCCGCCTCCACGTTGACAATGCGGCCTATCCCGGGGCTTCTCATGGTGGTTGCCCGCCTGGTATGCCCCACCAGCGAAACGGTAAAACGATTGTCATCCACGGAGACTACCGTCAGGCTTATACCGTCCACGGCTACGGACCCCTTTACGGCTATCAGCGGCATCAGTCCGGCCGGAGCTTCAACCGTAACCAGGAGAGCGTTATCAGCCGCTTTGAATCCGGTTATCTTTCCTGCGGCATCTACATGTCCGGACACGAGATGCCCTCCCAGAGGCTTGCCGAGAGAGAGAGCCCTCTCCAGATTCACATCGTCTCCGGAGCCGAGCTTTCCCAGGTTGGTCAGGCGCATCGTCTCCGGCATCACGGACATTCTCACCCGGCTGCCGGTAATACTCTCCGCCGTAAGGCAGACGCCGTTGACGGCCAGGCTGTCCCCCAGAGAGAGTGATAATCCACCGGCATCCACTACCAGTTCGGCCCCCGATCCGCTCTGCTTGATCATTTCCACTCTACCGACGGTTTCTATCAATCCTGTGAACATCACTCATGCCTCGCTTTCACATACCCGTGACAGAGGATGTCGTCACCGATGCGTCTCCATGTAACCTGTTCCAATTGAGGAGTGCTGTCGATCTTATCCACTCCCAGCGGGCCCAGAAGAGGCAGTCCGTCGCCACCCAGAAGCTTAGGAGCCACAAAGATGAAAGCATCGTCTATCAGACCTTGCGCCAGCATGGCCGTGGCCAACACCGATCCGCCTTCGAGAAGGACCGACACCACACCCAGGCCGGGCAACATACGCAACATTTCACTCAGATCGACACGGCGCCCGTTTCCTGCTTCAATTACCCAGGCACCCTTATCCCTGAGAGCTTCCACCCGCGCGGCAGGCGCATTGCCGGTTATCGCCAGAATCACCTTGCCCTTTCCGTCAAACAGCCTGGCTTCCGGCGGCGTGACGGCCATGCTGTCGACCACAATGCGGGCAGGCCTGGCTAAGCCGGGGATACGTACATCCAGCCTTGGATCATCGGCAAGCACGGTTCCGCTGCCCACCATGACCGCATCGCGGCCGGATCTGATAGTCTGCACGCAGCGG
Organism: bacterium; assembly: GCA_028699365.1. Taxonomy (GTDB): domain Bacteria; phylum UBP13; class UBA5359; order UBA5359; family UBA5359; genus UBA5359. Next base: position 7,919 of record JAQVUQ010000032.1, read on the forward strand.
CGCGAAGCTTCCGAGGTTATCCATTTAGACTGGCCACCGGACAGAGCGATGCGCCCGTCCAGAGACGCGGCTGCCTTCCATGTCACCAGCGGCAGCCCGGTTGTAATATACTTTACAAATCCCCGGTTAAGATCCAGGCATTTCTCTTCCAGAATACCGCTCTCTACGTATACGCCGGCACCGCGCAAGCGCGCTGTTCCCTCGCCGGCCACAAGCGGATTGGGATCGGTCATGCCGACATAAACACGCTTGATACCGGCATCGATTACAGCTTCCACGCACGGCGGAGTTTTACCGTAATGAGAGCAGGGTTCCAGATTGACGAAGATATCGGCACTCCGGCAGTTCCCGGCATCGGCTATGGCCGCCACCTCGGCATGAGGACCACCGTAGAGCGCATGCCGGCCACGGCCGATAATCTTACCGTCGCGGACTATCACCGCCCCGACCATGGGGTTGGGGCTTACATGGCCTCTGCCGCGCCGGGCCAGGTTCAGGGCCATGCCCATGAAACGGCGCTTATCCGCGTCGGTCATTATCGTCACCTTCCTGCATCAGAATACGTCTTCGTTGTTCACGGTAGAGACGACGAACTGCGCGCAAATCCATGACTATCAATATAATAACGGCCGCCACGGCTGCCAGGGCACCTAGCCAGGCAGGATACGACACCATCTTCTCGTTGGCCAGAAGCACCGTTCCCATAGTGACGGAAAAAGCCAGAATCACCATGGCGACTGCAGTAAGGATACGAATGCTTAGAAGTCTCCTGTCTATGCTGCCGTTGCCGTAGCGCCTGAATTCAAAAAACAGCATAAGCGACATCAGGATAAAGACCAGTCCCCCCACTGTCAGAGACGGTATATATGCAGACATAAAAAAACCCCCGTTCTACAGGGGCAGGAAGGCAGAAAGACAGACCGATCTTCTTCCTTCCAGACTTTACTGTCGGCTCCGTAATTGCAACGGATCAGTCAAAAGACTCGCGGGCTTTACCGCCGGTCGGGAGATGGCCACCGGCCTCACCCTGCCCTGAAGATCACTTTAGAAATGATAGCATACGGTGAAGTTGATTTCAAGGCAATATCATATCTCTCCCCGCAGCCCCCGCATGGCCGCAGCCATATCATCGGCGCCGAAGACGGCGGTTCCGGCTACCAGCATATCGGCACCGGCTTCTATCACCCTGGCGGCAGTGGCCACGTTTACGCCGCCATCCACTTCCAGGCGGATATCCCGGCCGGAACGGTCGATCATGGCGCGGGCGGCAGCGATTTTGGGTAGCATGGCCTCTATGAAGGACTGCCCGCCGTATCCGGGGTTGACCGTCATCAGAAGGACGTAATCGGTCTCTTCCAGGACGTAGCTTATGGTATCCAGCGGAGTAGCCGGGTTGAGGGCCACGCCGGCCTGAGCGCCTGTCTGCCTGATCATGCCCAGAGCTCTGTGCAGATGCGCTGTAGCCTCTACATGAAGCGATATCATATCGGCTCCGGCCTCGGCAAAGGCGGAGATATGCTTTTCAGGTGAACAGATCATGAGGTGGACATCAAAAGTAAGGCTCGTTCCCTTTTTCAAGGCTTTGACCACATCCGCGCCTATAGTTATGGGGGGGACGAAAGCTCCGTCCATGACATCGACATGGATATGCGTGGCTCCAGCGTCCCCGGCTCTGGAGATCTCCCGGCCCAGGGAACTGAAGTCCGATGCCAGTATGGACGGCAATACGGTTATATCGTGCATCTTTAGAATGTCTCCTCTCGGGTCTGTTCACCATCGACATATATTTTTACGGATATATCATCAAAGCCGGTAATCTCCTGCTGAATCATCTCTCCCGGCTGGAAGAATCTGTCCAGATAAACTCTTTCACCCTGACTGTCGATGACTACTATTCGCACTCTGTGCCGTTTACCGTCGTCGATCACCTGGTAATTGACGACGGCGCTCTTCTTGACGCCGTTGACTTCGGGCTGCACCGTCGTATCCGGCTCCGGTCCGCTGCTCAGAATAAGCGACACCCGCGATCCCTTAGGCACTCTGGAGAGCGGCTGAGGCGATTGACCGGCCACGTACCCTTTGGCGACGAACGCATCGTATCTCTCTTCGGATTTGCCAGCAGACAGACCTGCCTCGGATAACGCCCGCAACGCGCTGTCATAAGGACTGTTGTAAAGATCGGGTACATTCACCGTCTCAGCCCCCTTACTGACAACAACGAAGACAAGACGGTTCTGACGCACCGTTCTCCCAGCAACGGGTTCAGTGGAGATCACTGTACCGGCGGCATAAGTGCCGTCATATTTCTCGCTGACTATCTTCATGCGCAGCTTCAGATCGTCAAAAATGCGCCCGGTTTCTGCGATAGACTTTCCGCTTACATCGGGCATGGTGACCTCGGCCGGGAAGAGATTCAGCGGCAACTTGCCCGTCATAATCAGCAGTGCCAGGAGTAATCCGCCCAGTATCAAAATCTTCCCGGTCCGCGATGAACGTTTGCGTCTGGCCGCGGTTCTGGGGACTCTGAAACTCCTGGTATACTCGTCTTCATCGTCGGCGTCCGCATCTTTATCCGGGGAGGATGTCGTCTTGTCGCCGGATGAAGATGCCGGTGCATCGCCGGTTATATAGATGTCCCTCAACGATTTCAACAACGGCTCTGCCGCACGGTAGCGCCGGGCGGGATCCTTATCCAGCAATCTGCTTATCAATTCATCAAGATCTTCATCGATGGTAACGATACGATAACGAAGCGACAAAGGCTTTTCATGCAGGTGATCGTAAGCAATTTTAACAGCGGTATCGCCGTTGAAAGGCGTCTTGCCGCACACCAACTCGTAGAGGTTGACTCCGACGGCATAGAGATCTGCGGCCTCGCCGGGCAACTCGCCCTTTATCTGCTCCGGTGAAGTATAAAGCACGCTGGAGACGGAGAGAGGCACGGCACCTCTTGACTTTCTGGCAATGGCTGCCGCCATGGAGAAATCGTTCAACTTAACCGTACCGGCGGCATCGCGATGAATATTGCCCGGCACCAGATGACCGTGCATCATGCCGGACTTGTGAGCATACTTCAGCGCTTCGCATATCTGTATGCCTATCCGCACCGCCTCATTGGGCGATACGGGAAGCGCCCGGCCGTCTCTGGCGGTGCCGGCCATCAGCTCCTGAACCAGGTAGTGCAGATCTCCGTCTCTGTAAGAGGCGTATGTATTGGTGACGTACGGATGCGACAGATTAGCCAGATCCCTGGCAATCCGGTGGAACTCCTCTACCACGCTCTCGGAGGCCAGCCGGCGGTGAAGAACCTTGACCGCCACCTCTCTGTTGAGCAGAGTATCCGTTGCCTTATATGCGGCCGTTACTTCGCCGGCACCTATTTCCGCCAGTATCTGATAACGGTCATTCAGCATTTTGCCGATCATGAGTCAACCACTCCTGTTTTTTACTTATTTCTTCAAAGATCATTTCTTATCCTCTTTTTGGCCGGAGCCCTGCCTCTTGATGCGAGAAGCTTTACCTGCGGCCAACTGGCCGCAACCGCCGCCGATGCCCGTGCCGCGGCTTCTTCTGAGCGTATGGTCTATGCCGGCATTGCCAAGCGCCTGCGCAAAAGAGACGGCTTCCCGGATTTTCGGCTTCTCTCCCCCGGGAGGGTTGTAAGGGATCACATTGATGTGATATTTCAGCCCCCTGAGAACCTCTGCCAGCGCACGGACCTGATCGGGACCGTCGTTAACGCCGGGTATGACCGTGTATTCAAAGGTTATGCGGCGGCCGGTCTTCAACTGATACTGCCGGCAGGCTTGCATCACGGCACCAATGGGATACATCCGGTTTACCGGCATGATGGTGCTGCGCACCATATTGGTGCCGGCATGCAGCGAAACGGCCAGGCGCACCTGAACACTCTCTTTCGCCAGTCTCTCTATTCCCGGCACTACGCCGCAGGTCGAGATCGTAATCTGCCTCTGCGACAGGCCGTATCCTTCAGGCGCAGTCAACAGTTTTATCGATCTCAGCACGGCATCGTAGTTATCAAGAGGTTCTCCCATCCCCATATACAGGATGTTGCTTATCCTGTGCCCCAGAGTTTTAACGGCAACGTAGACCTGCCCGAGTATCTCTGAAGCCGTCAGATCCCGGACAAAGCCCATGCCGCCAGTGGCACAGAACGAACATGCAAGCTTGCATCCCACCTGTGAGGAGATGCATAAGCTGTCGCGATTGCCGTATTGCATAAGCACTGCTTCCACCTCGTTGCCATCGAAGAGACGAAGAAGGAATTTCACGGTATTCTCTTCCTGTGCCGACGTACGCTCAGCTATTTGAGGATACCCGATAAATGCCTTCTCCTTCAGAACGGTTCTCATATCAGCCGACAGTTCGACCATTTCGTCTACGGATGAAGCCATCTTCCCGTGCAGGCGTTTGAACACCTGATTAGCCCTGTAAGGCTCCCAGCCCAGCCCTGTAACAAAAGACCGCATCTCATCGGGAAGAAGAGCCAGAATATCAACTTTGTCTGCCATAATTGTCACTCCTTCTCATAGCCGCCAGAAAGAAACCGTCCGTGCCGTGTTCACCAGGGAGCAGGCGCAGTATCCCTGCGGGTATGCTTCTGCGCTCTTCAAGCGCAGAAGCGGTTGTTGGTTGTCCACCCTCCGTAGCAGTGCTACTGCGGAGGACGGGTTGGTTGTTAGTTGTTGGGCTTAAATCCATGTGTAAGCAAGACGGCAAACGTTCGCTTAAATCCACAAGCCCGTAATCTGCATTTGTTCTTAGAAAATCATCAATTATCTCGATTCCCTCCTCCGGCTCGATGCTGCATGTGCTGTAGACCAGCGTCCCGCCCGGGCGGACCGCACGGGCGGCTTCACTGAGTATGGCTGTTTGCAGTTCCGGCAATTCATGCAGTTTCTCCGGCACCAGCCGCCACTTGATTTCCGGTTTTCGCCTCAGCACACCGGTGCCGGTACATGGAGCATCAACCATGACGGCATCGAAAAGATCGCTTACATGCCTGGTAAATTCTCTGGCGTCGAGTTGAAGAGTATCGATAATTCCTATGCCTAGACGATCGGCATTGGCGCGGACAAGCCCCAGTCGTGCCGCATTGATATCTACCGAGAGCACATGCCCTTTATCGGCCATCATCTCGGCAACATGTGTACTCTTACCGCCGGGAGCGCTGCAGAGATCCAGAACGCTCTGCCCCGGCAGAGGGCTGAGCGCGTGAGCGACGCACATGGATGCCTCGTCCTGCGGCTGAAAGAGACCCTCGGCATACTCGGGCGTGCTCCACAGTCCTATCCCTTCCGCCAGGTTCAGCGCCTCCGGGAAGAGCCGTCCATCAGCTACATGGTAGCCCTTCTCTGTCAGAGAACAACGCAACTTATCGGGAGCGGTTCTGAGGACGTTTGTGCGTAGAGTGAGCGGCGGATGTTCGTTGTTGGCCCGGCAGATGGACAGGGCACCTTCAAAACCGTAAGCGGAAATCCATCGCTCCACCATCCAGGCAGGATGACTCTGCCTGGTCGATAGATAGGCAACAGGTTCAGACTGCCTGTCAGGCCACTCGTTATCATCCATATCGGGCGGGAGACGCCTGAGAACC
>JAQVUQ010000393.1 GCA_028699365.1 bacterium
CGTTCCAAGGAGGAGGCCCACGATTACCGCTACTTCCCCGAGCCGGACCTGGTGCGGGTAGCGGTTGACGCTGCCTGGCGGGACGGGATAGAGGCTTCGCTGCCGGAGTTGCCCCAGGCCAGGCGCGAGCGCTTTATAACGGCCTACGGGCTGTCGGCTTACGATGCCGGGGGTCTGACCGAATCGAAAGAGATTGGCGATTTCTTTGATAAAGTTGCTGCCTTAAACAGTGATTACAAGGCCATAAGCAACTGGGTTATGGGTGAACTGATGCGTTTGCTCAACGAAACGGGCCAGAGCATCGAGCACTCCGCCATGACTCCCGAGGCTCTGGCCGAAGTCATAGCTCTGGTGGATAAGGGAACCATCAATCTCAAGAGCGCCAAGGAAGTCTTTGAGGAATCATTCCGCACCGGCAAAGCACCGTCTAAGATAACAGCCGACAGGGGCATGGCTCAGATAAGCGACGAGGCGGCGCTGTCCGGTGTCATCGACGGCGTCATTGCGGCCAATCCCAAGGTGGCGGAAGATTTCCGTACCGGCAAAGAGGCTGCACTGGGCTTTCTGGTGGGACAGGTGATGAAACAGACCCGCGGACAGGCCAATCCGGCCGTGGTCAATAAACTGTTAAGGGAGAAACTCTGATGGGAAAGACGATAGCGGAAAAAATACTCAGCCGCCACAGCGGCGTGGAAGCTTGCGCCAATGAAATAGTGGTGGCCGATCTCGATTTTGTCATGGGACAGGACGGCACCTCTCCTCTGGCCATACGGGCCTTTAACGACATGGGAGGAGAGAAGGTTTTCGACAGCAGCAAGGTAGCCATGGTCATCGACCACAGCTCCCCCAGCCCGCTGGAAGGAGTTTCCGCCCTGCACAAGCTGATGCGTGAATTCACCACCGATAAAAGCATAAAGCTCTACGATATCGGCTGCGGCGTCTGTCACCAGCTTATGCCGGAGCAGGGCCATGTAGTCAGCGGCGATCTGGTTATCGGGGCCGATTCGCACACCTGCTCCTACGGCGCCATCAACGTCTTCTCCACCGGCGTCGGCTCCACCGATCTGGCAGCCGGTATGATCTCCGGCAAATTGTGGTTCAAGGTCCCCGAGACCTTCAAGTTTCAGGTCAACGGCAAACTGGGCCCGGGGGTCTACTCCAAGGATCTCATCCTTTACCTGATAGGCGACGTCACCGCCGACGGTGCCACCTACATGGCGGCGGAGTATGTGGGCGAGGCCATAGACGATCTCAGCGTGGATGCGCGCTTCACCATCTCCAATATGGCTATCGAGATGGGAGCCAAGGCCGGCCTGATGAAGGCCGATGCCAAAACCGAAGCCTGGGTGAAGGCCCATTCGGACAGAGCGCCGCAACCTGTGGCAGCGGACCCCGATGCGGTTTACGCCAAAGTCAAAGAGTACGATGCCTCCAAGATAGGGCCGCAGGTGGCCAAACCGCACACGGTGGACAACGTATCGCCGATAGAAGAGGTGGAGGGCACGCCCGTACAGCAGGCCATGCTGGGCACCTGCACCAACGGGCGTCTTGAGGATCTGACCATCGCCGCCGAGATCGTGCGCGGCAAGAAGATAGATCCCGATGTCCGCTTCATCGTCGCGCCCTCTTCCCGGCAGGTCTACCTGGAGGCCATGAACAGAGGCATTATCCAGGCCCTGGTGGAGGCTGGTGCGGCCGTAGTCACACCCGGCTGCGGGCCGTGTGTGGGAACTCATAACGGAGTTCCGTCCGACGGAGAGAACGTCATCTCTACCGCCAACCGCAATTTCAAAGGCCGCATGGGCAACAACAAGGCCTTTATCTATCTGGGCTCTCCGGCCACCGTGGCCGCTTCGGCCCTGAACGGCAAAATCACCGACCCCCGTCGGTATGTGAGGTGAAAGAGATGGAACTCAAAGGAAGATCGCATAAATTCGGTAACGACGTCAATACCGATTACATAATCTCCGGACGCCACAAGTTCAAGACTCTTGATATGAACGAGCTGGCCAAGCATGTTATGGAGGATCTGGACCCCGATTTCTACAGCAAGATAACCCCCGGGGATTTCCTGGTGGCCGGCAGCAACTTCGGCTGCGGTTCCTCGCGTGAGCAGGCACCCCAGGCCATCAAGTGCGCCAACATCGGGGCCGTGCTGGCCAAGTCCTTCGCCCGTATCTTCTATCGCAACGCCATCAATATCGGCCTGCCGGTAGTGGAGTGCGATACCGACGCCATCAACCCTGGCGATGAACTGGTTGTGGATCTGGGCAAGGGCGTTATCCGAAACCTGACGCAGAAAACGGATATCGCCATCAAGCCCTTGCCGGAGGTCATGATCACCATTCTCAACGACGGCGGCCTGGCGGCCCACTTCCGTAAACATGGCACCTTTAATCTGTAGCGCAGGGGTCAGGTCTACATTCTTGACAAATGACAGACGACAACTGAGCCTTTATCAGGAAGATTGCTCTGCGGATAGTAAGCTCGATTCTCAAACTGTTGAGCAGTATCTGGCAGATTTCACGCTTGGCGGCACTCGTCACACGGTAATAGACGAGGTTATCGTCGGCGGTCTGAATATCCCCCGCTATACCAATGAATTCTGGACCGCGGCCCAGCGCCGCGGTCTGTCTTTGCACGAGGTCTCCTACCGGGCCTGCTTCAAACCGCAACTGCCCCGCTTCTTCACAGATCTCTTCACCCATGAGGGAGATACCGTCTACGACCCCTTTATGGGGCGGGGAACAACCCTGATAGAGGCCGCCTCTCTGGGGCGGCGGGTGGCCGGCAACGACATCAATCCGCTGGCAGCCGTTATGGCCCGGCCCCGTCTCAGCCCTCCCGATATACAGGCTGTATCAGAGCGATTGCAGAAAATAGAATACGATTATTCCCTGAGAGCGGATATCGATCTCTCCATGTTCTACCATCCACGCACCGAAGCGGAGATCGTCTCCCTGCGGCGGTATATGGCGGACAGGGCGGCATCCGGCACGGAAGACGATGTAGACCGTTGGATAAGGATGACGGCCACCAACCGGCTTACAGGCCATTCATCCGGCTTCTTCTCCGTTTACACTCTGCCGCCCAATCAGGCGGTCTCGCAGCAATCGCAATTGAAGATCAACGCCAAGAGAGGGCAGCAGCCCCCTTATCGCGATACCAGGGCTATCATTTTGCGAAAAACGGCTTCCCTGCTCAGAGGGCTGGAGGCGGATACTGCTACTCGTTTGCGGGCGGCGGCCGAGACGGCCATTTTTGCCTGCAGGGATGCCGGTTGCGTTCCTGAACTGACCGATGCCTCTGTAGCTCTGACAGTAACCTCGCCGCCGTTTCTGGATGTGGTTCAGTATGCGGCCGA
>JAQVUQ010000394.1 GCA_028699365.1 bacterium
GATACTGGTTCCAACGCGTGAACTGGCCAGGCAGGTAGCCGTGGAGGCGGAAATGCTGGGCCGGGAGACGGGGATACGCTCGGTGGCGGTCTACGGCGGAGTGGGCTATCAACAGCAGATAGATGCCTTTAAGGCCGGTGCTCACCTGGTGGTAGGCACGCCGGGCCGGATACTGGATCATCTGCTGAAGAGGGCTCTTTCACTGGATGATCTGAGGATGCTGGTCTTCGATGAGGCCGATCGCATGCTGTCGATGGGTTTCTACCCGGACATGAAGAGGTTGCAGCGATATCTGCCCACCCGCAATATCAACGGGTACATGTTTTCTGCCACCCTGCCGCCGTACGTTGTTCGACTGGCCGAGGAGTTTCTGCACCAGCCGGGCTTTCTCAGCCTGAGTCGTGACCGAGTGCATGTTACGGACAGTGATCATATCTTCTACGTGGTTCCGGCCATGAGCAAGGACCGGTGCCTGGTAAAGATAATCGAAATGGAGAACCCCGTTTCCGCCATCATCTTCTGCAACACCAAGTCCTCCGTGCATTACGTTTCTATCGTACTGCAGCGTTTTGGCTACGATGTCGATGAACTTACATCGGACCTGGCGCAGAATGCACGGGAGCGGGTACTGACGCGGGCGCGTCGCGGCGAACTGCGTTTTCTGGTAGCTACGGACGTGGCGGCCAGAGGGATAGATATTCCCGATCTTTCGCACGTAATAATCTACGAGACGCCGGAAGATCCTGAGAACTATGTCCATCGTGCCGGCCGCACGGGCCGGGCCGGAGCCGCCGGAGTGGTCATATCGCTGGTGGCCGACATGGAGGAGATAGACCTGCGCCATATCGCCCGCCGCTTCGGTATCGCTCTGGAGGAGCGGGCTATGCCCAGCAACGAGGATGTGGAAGCCGTAGTCGCCGAGAGGGTGACCGCCATGCTGGAAGCGCGTTTGCGCTCTCAGGATCAGATAGGGATGGAGCGCATCAAGCGTTTCATTCCGCTGGGACACAGCCTGGCCGAGAGCGAGGAAGAATTAACCGTCATTGCCATGCTGCTGGAGGATTTCTATCATCAGACTCTCAATGCCGCGCTGCCCCGGCCGCCGGCAGCGGAGGTGGTGGAGCCGCAGCCCAGGCCCTCTTCAGGCAGCAACCGCCGGCCGCCGCGCCGCCGGGAAGGACGTCGGTGAGCGATAACGGTCGGGCGTAAACTAAGATGCAGAACAACATAAAGCATTATTATGCTTAGAGCCAACGGCCTGACGGTCAATTGACAAATCCCCACCTGAAAGATAAACTGACTGTAAGTTTTACTTGTGGTGGTACGCAGTTTATCTGCCTATCCGAAAATACTTTATACAGAGTGAATATATGAGCGAATATCTGGTCTTGAACACGGAAGCGCTGCCGGCTAGTGAATTGATACGCATTCTGGAGAACGGTGGGCCGGAACTGGACCGCTATCTCTGTGATGAAGTGTATGCCAGTTCCAACAGTGATTACCTGCACCGGCAGAGAGCGCGCTTTGCGGAGACGTTGAAGTTCCATCTGAGCCGGGTAGGAGATAAGCCCACCTGGCTGCTCAGGGCTCCCGGCCGGCTGAACGCCTTTCTGGAATATCTGGATATGTGCGCCGGGGACCATATGTCCACCACCATAGACGGCGATATCCCGGTGGCCGTCTCTCCGCGCGAAGACGATATAATCAGCGCAGCCAACATCAATCCGCTCTTTCCAACCGAGGATATGTCCATTACCGCCGAGTTCAGGCGTTTTGCCTCAGAACCGCTGGAAAAGCACTCCTCAAGCACGGCCGATACCTGGGATAATCGCACTAAAATACTGCCGTATTTCGGACGGCGCAAAGGCAACTGGCTCAATTATATTCTCAGCCCTTATCTCAGGGTTATGTGGGACAATCCCGGTGATGCGCTCAATGGGGCGGATCTCTCTTTCGGCGCAGCTACGCTGCCTTTCAGAGCCGGGGTCAGTTCCTCTTCCGCTATAGTTGTTCTGTCATTCCTGTCCCTGTGCATCTGCAACCGTGAGCGCATGGAGCGGACCACCCTCACCGACGCCTGCAAGCTTTTGGGCGAGGCGGAATGGTATGTGGGCACGCACGGCGGCGCCAATGATCAGACCACCATTCTCTGCAACCGTCCCAATAATGTTCTTTACAATCGCCATTCCCGCCAACAGTTGACATCTACGCCGCTGCCCTTCCTTAACGGCGTTCACGTGGTGCTGGCCAACTCCCTGTGGGAGGTCAACAAATCGCTGAACGGCAATCAGAGTTTCAACATGCGCAAGGGCTGGATGGAGATAGGGGATGAAATACTGCAGCTTATCATCGCTGCCGTTACCGAGGCCGTTGACGACGGCAGGGTATCCGGTAAAGGATGGGTTGCGTCCGTTCTGAAGGAGAAGCTGGGATTCGATTTTGTGCCTGAGTTGCCGCTACTGGAGGCTGATCCCGGACTATGGAATAAGATCAAGGCCAATTACAGGAAATTCGGCAGCCTCGATGAGAGTATACTGGGAATTCCCGGCAAAGCCATTGATGAACTGATTACCACATTGCCGGTGAAGATCAACGTGGATGATGCCGCCGGGCTGCTGGGCCGGGAGCGGGATACGGTAGAGCAACTATACACTCGTCCCAGGCGGGTTATCGGCGGTTATCATACGCGCACTACCGCCAGATTCTTTCATCGGGAGAATATCATCGGCCGGAAGCTGGAGCGCATCTTCCTGGAGGCGGAACGTAGAGTAGCATCCGGTGCGCTGGCCGTCGATTCCGAAGAGTACGATAATTATCGCAAACAGGTAGGCGGCATGGTAGACCATCTGCAGCATACCCTGTGCTTCGATTTCCGCGTCTCCAACAGCCAGTTGGACAGATTGCTGAACATTGCCCGCCGGGGCCCCGGATATCTGGGCGGCAAGCTCACCGGCGCCGGCAAGGGCGGTTGCGTTTCCATTCTGGTGCGGGAAGCGGAATCGGAGGCTATGTGCCGCTATCTGGATAAGGAGTATTACGGTAAGCCGGCCAATTTCGAAGAATACCGCCAGATACTGGAGGATTCCCTGCGCTACTTCCGCGAGGACGATTTTGAGCGTGCCTCCGCCGAGGAGCGCCTGCGCAACCTGGACAAGGCGCTTCAATCCATGGAGGATCAACGGCGTGTCATTACCTTCAGCCGCGGTGCCTGCGTGCTGGATTTACAACGTTAAACTTGCTTAGTCGCCCTGCAGGCAGGAATTCCCTTTCGCAACGTTGAACGAAATTAGTAATACGATTTTTTATTGCGGAAGGGAAGGTGTTCTTATGGAAGGTAAGAATTTCTCTATGGGCGAG
>JAQVUQ010000033.1 GCA_028699365.1 bacterium
TTTCTTTTTTCTATCTGCACTGCTCAGATATGATATGAGACAGGAAGCCTTTGATTGGATCAGAATGGCATGGGGCGGGATGTTGGAAAGGGGAGCGACTACGTGGTGGGAGGAATGGGGTGACCGTTCCAGCCTGTGTCATGGATGGGGCAGCTACCCGGCATATTTTTCCCAAACCGAAATACTTGGTGTAAAGCTGGATGAACTCGGAAGCGGCAGGGTAGTTGTTGCTCCTGATTTACTGGACCTCTCATGGGCACGAGGCACAGTTGCGCTGGATGAATCAGGGGACAAGCGTATAGAGGTAGATCTGCGCAAAAACGATAATGTTGTTGATGTTCACATCAATGCACCGGAAAGTATCCAAGTAGTGTTCGATGCTTCAAAGCTCGGTTCTGATTGCAAAGCGGAGTTGTGTTCGTTCGGTCCGGCTACTTATCATAGGCCGTAGTAATTATTGGGAAGGTGGAGACATGACCTCAAAAGAGCGCGTATTGTTGACTTTTGCCCATCAAGAGCCGGACAGGGTACCGGTGAATTACTTGGCTAATCCCGGAATTGACCGGCGTTTGAAGAAACATTTCGGACTGAGAGATGATGATGAAGGTTTGCTTACGGCCCTGGACATAGATTTCCGCTATATAAGCCCAGTTTATGCTGGTCCACGTCTGCACTTGGAGCTTCCCGGAAGAAACGTAGATCCGGCTTCCGGTATCCGCACGCGCTGGATTGAACATGAGAGCGGGGGTTATTGGGATTACTGTGATTTCCCTCTGCAGAATGCCGGTCTGGAGGAGATCGAAAGTTGGCCCATGCCTTCACACGACGATTACGATTATTCCCATATCGCCGAAAGTTGCCGGCGGTACCGCAGCTATCCTGTCTGTGTTTATGCCATGCCGGACGTCATCAACACTACCGGTATGCTTCGCACTATGGAGCAAGTGCTGGTAGTCCTGATCACGGATGATGAAGCCGGCCTGCGCTGTATTGATCGGCGTCTGGCGCTCCAACTGCAGGTCCTGGAACGTACTTTAGAAGCAGCGCAGGGCAGTGTGGATATTGTATGGTTGGGAGAAGACCTGGGCACCCAGAACTCACCTCTGATCAGCATGGATATCTTCAAAAGGCATATTCGTCCGCGGCATCAGCCTTTTGTCGATTTAGCCCGGGCCTATGGTGCTATACCCATGGAGCATACTTGTGGGTCGAGCAGTTGGGCTTACGAGGATTTTATCGAGATGGGTATCCAGGCGGTTGATACCCTGCAGCCGGAAGCTGCGAACATGTCCCCTTCCTATCTCAAAGCTAATTTCGGCGGACGATTGGCTTTCCATGGCTGTATTTCGACTGCTGGTCCGCTTGCTTATGGTACGCCTGAAGATGTGTCTGCTAAAGTGCAGGAAACACTGGAAGTCATGATGCCTAGCGGCGGTTATGCCTTGGCGCCAACGCATGCAATACAGGACAACACCCCGACGGAAAACGTTCTGGCCATGTATGAGGCGGCACGTACATATGGCAAATACATTTGAAACGGAATAATTTGCGGCTTTTTCCATTTCTATAAATGTTCGGCTGCTATTTGAGCGCTGTAATAGAGGTTAAAATCATGCAAACACCGTATAAAAGAGTGATGTCGGCCCTTAGAGGAGAAAAGCCGGATAAGACACCTTTCACCGTTTACAGCGAGATGTTGCCGCAGTGCTTGTTGGAAAGGGATTTGCGGAATCGCGGTCTCTGCATAGTCAAGCGCACGATCTCCTACAAACGCTATACCCCTAATGTCAAGGAGATCGCCTGTCACTACACCGATGAGACAGGACGCAGCCTGATCAAGACCGTTTACAGTACCCCTTACGGCGATCTCAGCACCCTGGTAGAGCCGGCCGGATTTACCTCCTGGGTGCATGAGCGCATGTTCAAGACGCCCGAGGATTACAAGGCGCTGCTCTTTATGTTCAAGGATACGGTGGTTGAGCCTGATTATGATGCCGCTGCCCAAACGGTGGCCGAGCTGGGCGAGGATTTCGTCGTCAGGGATAACATGTCGCTGGAGCCGATGCAGTCTCTGATATCCTCCACTTACATCGGGATGGAGACCTGGTGCATGGAGTGGATGGAGAGACAGGACGAGATACTGAAGCTGTATGAAGCTCGGGTGGAGATCAGCCGTAAGATATACCCTCTGGTGGCAAACGGGCCGCTGGAGTTTGCCAACTACGGCGGCAATGTGGTGCCGCAGATCATCGGTCCCAAAGTATTCAGGGAGTACTACATGCCTCATTATGCCGAGGCGGCGGAGATACTGCATAAAAAGAGCAAGCTCATAGGCTGCCACTTCGATGCCGATAACACCACCATCATGGATGCCATAGCCGAGACCGATCTGGATTACATAGAGGCATATGATCCCGGCATGAGCCCGTCCGTAAGCGAAGCGCGCAAAGCGTGGCCGGATAAGGTACTGTGGCTGAACTGGCCCAGTGCCTGGCATCTGCGGCCGGTGGAAGAGGTGAAATCGGCCACGATAGGACTGATCGAGGAAGCCGCCCCCGGCAACGGGTTTATCATCGGCATCACAGAGGATGTGCCCGAGGAACGCTGGAGAGGCAATTTCACCGCCATTATGGATGGCATAGATGAAGAGGCCGAGTAAATAATATTAGAGCATGAAGTGTGCATTGTCATCAGAGGAGAATCGCCAATGAAAACGATTACCCCATGCCGTCCGAAGTGGAAGAGCACCATGACCGATCGTGAACGATTCAACAACCAGATGCATTATAAGCCGGTTGACAGGTGTTTCAACATGGAGTTCGGCTACTGGGCGGAGAACTACAGAGAGTGGTCGATATTCGTAGAGAACGGTATCACAAATGAAGTCGAAGCCAATGCTTTCTTCAATTTTGACCGGACTGAGTGTATAGCGGGATGCACCTGGCTGAATCCTGCTTTCCGGGAGGAGGTCGTGGGGGAGACAGAGACCACGAAAACCATGATTAACGGTGACGGACTTCTGGCAGAGGTGCCGAAGGATGGGTATACAACCATTCCCCATTACGTAAAACCGACTATAGTCACCCCGGACGACTGGAGGAGATGCAAGGAAGAGCGTTTCCGTCGTGACGATCCCGCCCGTATTGTAGATATCGAGACGTTGAAGCGGCAGCATCCGTCTGCCAGAGACTATCCGCTCGGAGTACATTGCGGTTCAATGATCGGCAAAATCCGGGACATGCTCACCTTCGAAGGGCTGGCATACGCCTGCTATGACTATCCGGAGATGGTAGAGGATATGGTGGAAACCGCCTGTGTAATGGTGGAAGATTTTCTCGATCAGGTGCTGTCTTATCTGGATTTCGACTATGCTGCCGGCTGGGAGGATATCTGCTTTAAGAACGGACCCATAGTCTCCGTCGATTTTTTCAACGGCGTGGTGGTGCCCAGATATAAGCGGATTAACAAAAAGCTCCGTGCAGCCGGTATAGACATATGGTATACAGATTGCGATGGGGATGTGAGACCTATCCTCAAAGGTATAATGGAGGGTGGCATCAACTCTCTCTTTCCCTTTGAGGTCAACGGATGCGCCCACCCGGCAGAGTTGTTGAAAGAGTACGGCAAAGATTTGCGTATCATGGGTGGCGTAGACAAGATCCAACTGGGGAACGGCCCGGAGGCCATCAAGGCGTATCTGGAGACTCTGGTGCCGCTGGTTGAAAGAGGCGGCTATATTCCGTTTTGCGATCACCGCTGTCCTCCCAACGTGAAGCCGGAGGATTACCTTTACTATTTGGATCTTAAGGAGCGCATGTTCGGGATAAAATAAGATATGGATCGGATATAAATCCCTGGCACGATATCGATCCAAACCGTAATTGATTTTCCTCTCCACAATTCTGCTGTTGCTTAAGTGCCGGTATTTGTTTGACATGGCTCTTTCAAGATGATAATATTTCATATATTATGATAGCCAGCAGTTCTGCTCTGGCAACAGGACGGTTGTTGTCCTGATTGTTGAAGTGGTAAGGGCGAGAATAGCGACAGATGTGCCGAGGCTGGTAGCCGGTTTTCGGCTGCAGATTTTTACGGGAGGGTTAAGATATATGCCTAGAAAATTTTGGACCAGGCAGATGATAGCGACGGAAGTATTGCGTTTGCACGAGATGGGTCAGGATCTCAGTTGGACCTGCATGCGGCAGGAGTACGGCTATCTGCTGGCAGCCGCCAGCAGATACTTTGGCGGATGGCAGGAAGCGGTGGAATTCGTCGGCCTGGATTACGGTGCCATACGACGGGTCGATTCCTGGGATGCCGACAAGATAGTCAAAAAGATCAAAGAACTTTACGAGCAGGGTCACGATCTCAGTCTCAGTAATATGGTGGCCGACAGGGATCTTTCACGCATCACTTACGCGGCCAGCCGGCATTATGAGTCCTGGAAGAACGCCATAGAGGAAGCCGGACTCGATTACGATGCCATCGCCCGGCAGAAGACCTGGAGCCAGGAGGAGATAGAAACGGCTATTCTCCAGTTGCACGATTCCGGTGAAGACCTCAGCTCCAAGCAGATGGACATAACCCATCAGCCGCTGATCAGCGCCGCTCGTAAGAGATTCGGCACCTGGGAGAAAGCGGTGGCTCATGTAGGCCTTGATTACGACAAAATTCGCAAGCGCGAGCACTGGACCAGGGAGAAGATACTGAACAGGATCAAAGCTCTTCAGGAAGACGGAGAGAGCCTGCGCAGCACGTACATTCTGAAGCGCCATCCGGCGCTCTATGCGGCTACTCAGAAGAAGCGTTATTTCGGCGGCTGGATCAATGCCGTCAGAGCGGCCGGCATTGAGTATGCCAGCCGTAAATCGCCGGGAATGACCAAGGCTCAGCTCGATCTGTTCAGGAAGCAGCGGCGTCTTGACAAAGCTATGACGATGAAATAAAAGGGCCGGTTGAACGGAAGCAGGCATCTATGGTAAAATGTTATAGCTTTCACCTGAAAATGAAAGAAGAAAGAGGTTAAGATCATGAAAACGGGAATACATCCCAAGGTTGTCAAGACTACCATAACATGCAGTTGTGGGGAGAAGATACCTATCCAGTCCACCAGGGAAGATCTGAAAGTGGAGATCTGTTCCTGCTGCCATCCCTTTTACACGGGGCGGAGCAGAGCGATTTCTACGGCAGGTCGGGTGGAGAAGTTCAAGAAGAAATACGGCTTGACGGATTAACTCACAATAGATTGTTGTACAATTGAGGGCCTGCCCTGAATAATCTTTATTGTTCAGGGGCAGGCCTTTAAAATAAAGCGAAAGCTCTGTTTTTGGAGCGATGTTTTTGTCGGAATGCAAATACAATTACGGGGGACAGGCGGTAATCGAGGGCGTGATGATGCGCGGGCCGTCGGCTGTGTCCGTGGCCGTACGCGATCCGGGTGGGAATATACACCTGGATTACCGGCCGTTGCCCAGTATCTTCAAGCGCTACCCCAGACTTAATCTGCCGCTGGTCAGGGGGGCTTTTGCCCTGTACGATTCTCTGATGCTCGGCATGCAGGCTCTGGCGTTTTCTGCGGGTATAGCCTCCGGCGAGGAAGAGGAATCTCGTCTTAGCGGGTCGGCCATAGCCGGGACAATAGCGCTGGGGTTACTGATGGGCATAGGCTTTTTCGTAATCCTGCCCAATCTGCTGGCAGGCTTTCTCATACCGGCAAAGCATAACCTGGTTTTTAACCTGATCGAGGGTGCGGTGCGCATAACCCTTTTTGTCAGTTACGTCTTCGTTATTTCCATGAACAAGGATATCCGACGGGTCTTTCAGTACCATGGCGCCGAGCATAAGGTCATAAACGCCCTGGAGGCGGGGGAAGGACTTTCCATCGGGGCGGCACGTCCTTTCAGCACCATTCACCCCCGCTGCGGCACCAGTTTCGTATTGCTGGTGCTGTTGTTGAGTATCGTTGTATTCTCTCTGGTGGGTGAGCAGGGCTGGTTCTGGCGATTGGCATCCAGAGTGCTGCTGCTGCCCTTTATTGCCGGATTGTCGTATGAGATTATCAAACTGGCAGGGCGCCACAGGAGCAAGGCGTGGTCGTCATGGATTGTGGCGCCGGGACTCTGGTTGCAGCATATAACCACCGGTGAGCCGGATGATGAGCAGATTGAAGTGGCTCTTGCCGCCCTGGAACCTTTGCTGGCAGACGAGGCCGGCAAAGGGCAAGCACTTTAGCGGTTTAGCAGTTTAGCCGTTTTGGGGCTGTGGTAGAATGCTGGGGACTTAAGGGCTGAATAACCTACTATAATACTACAAAAAGCTAAAAAGCTAACGAGCTAAAAAGCTAGTCGCGGAGAGTGAATCACTTGCTTGACAGGTTAAAAGATATGGAGGACAGGTATGAAGAACTCGGGCGTCTTCTCGGCGATCCTGAGGTGGTGGCGGACCTGGCCCAGTATCAGAAGTACGCCAAAGCTCATGCCGATCTCCAGGACGCAGTCGGCAAGTATAGAGAGTATACCCAGGTATTAAAGCAGATCGAAGAGGCCCGGGGCATACTCGACACCGAGAAAGATGCCGAGTTCCTCACCATGGTTCGCGCGGAGCTGGGGGAATTGGAGCCGCTACGGTCGCGAATAGAAGAAGAGCTGACCGTTCTTCTCCTGCCTAAGGATCCGTACGACGACAAGAACGTAATCGTGGAGATACGGGCAGGGGCGGGCGGCGACGAGGCGGCGCTCTTTGCCGGGGATCTGCTGCGGATGTACTCCCGCTATGCCGAGCGTACGGGCTGGAAAACGGAGATGCTGAGTTCCAATCCCACCGGCCTGGGGGGCTTTAAAGAAGTTATTATTCTGATAAAGGGAGAGGGCGCGTACAGCAGGCTGAAGTTTGAAAGCGGCGTTCATCGCGTTCAGCGGGTACCCGCAACCGAATCCGGCGGGCGTATTCATACCTCCACTTCCACGGTAGCCGTTCTGCCGGAAGCGGATGAGGACGTGGATGTGGAGATAAACAGTGATGATCTGCGCATAGATACTTACCGCTCTTCCAGCGCCGGAGGACAGCACGTCAATAAGACGGACTCCGCCGTGCGCATAACCCATTTGCCCACCGGCCTGGTTGTTGCCTGCCAGGATGAGAGATCGCAGCATCAAAATCGGGAGAAGGCCATGCGCCTGCTGCGTTCGCATCTGCTGGACATGAAGATCCGTCAGCAGCAGGCGGAATTGGCCATGAATCGTAAGCTGCAGGTGGGTACCGGCGACAGAAGTGAGAAAATACGCACTTATAATTTTCCGCAGAACCGTATCACGGACCATCGAATCGGTTTGACGCTGCATCGTCTGGATTCCATGCTGGACGGCGATATGGAAGAGGTCGTAGAAGCCCTTGTCACCAGCGACCGTGCAGAGAGAACGGAGGCGCTTTGATGGTGAACGATATGACTGCGTACGGTATCGGACCTTCATTTGTCATGCCCGAGCGCACGGTGGAGGAGACCCTGCGCGAGGCTGTCGGCTATCTGGAGAAGACGGGCGTAGAGCGCGCCAGGGTTAATGCGGAGTTGCTGATGGCACATCTGCTTGGAGTGGACCGGCTGGCGCTTCATCTCAGTCCGGAGCGCGTCCTGGATGACGAATCTCTGGCTCGTTTTGATCACTTCCTGACAATGCGCAGCCGGGGATGCCCGCTGCAATGGCTGACCGGACATCAGGAGTTCATGTCTATCGACCTCAAGGTGGAGGAGGGCGTCTTTATTCCCCGGCCGGATACGGAGGTTCTGGTAGAGACGGCCATACCTCTAGCCGAGGAACTGTTGGCGCGCCGGGAAAAGGTGCTGTTGATGGATATCGGTACGGGCAGTGGTGCCATTGCCGTGTCGGTAGCCAGATTCGTGCCGGGCGCCAGAGTGCGGGCTTACGATATTTCGACGGCGGCTGTCAGGGCGGCAAGGTATAATACTGCCTGTCAGAGTCTGTCTGACAGAGTTACCGTAGTCGAGGACGATCCCCTTGCGGACGGTCACGACGACGATGTCTGGGAGAAAGCGGATATAGTGCTTTCCAACCCGCCCTACGTTCCTTCCCGGGATATAGACATGCTGCAGCGCGAGGTCAGGGATTTTGAGCCGCGTCTGGCGTTGGACGGCGGCCCCGACGGTCTGGAGTATTATCGCAGGATTGCATCCAGGGGGCGTTTGCTGCGCCGGGATGCCTTCGTTGTTGTGGAGATCGGTATGGGACAGGCTGTCGATGTCTCGGCGCTGCTGGCTGCAGCCGGCTTTGTAGTGTTGCGAGTAGTTCCGGATTACGCCGGCATCGACAGAGTAATAGTGGCTCAGCGAGGATAACATGTCCGCTTCCATTTATAGAGAAAACGGCATATACGGCGTATACGGCCGCAGCCTGACCGAGAAAGATGCCTACTTGTTCGGAAAGGCTCTGGGAAGCCGTCTGGCCGGACATACTCTGACTGTGGGCGGAGATGTACGCCTGAGTACCGCGACGCTTAAGGAGGAGGTTGTCAAGGGATTGATAACTTCCGGCTGTATGGTAATGGACGCCGGTATCCTTCCTCTCCCCGCACTGGCTTTCGCCGGCTCGTCCTGCGACGCGGCGGCTGTCGTCATGGTCACGGCTTCTCCCCGCCCGGCACGATACAACGGATTCAAAGTTTATATGCAGGATGGTCCTCTGCCGGCGAAAGAGATAGCCGATCTCAGATCATCTGTGGTCCGGCGCAAGGATTTTGTCTACCGCGGCGGCAGAGTGGACAGGATCAGCTCGATGCTCTCCTATCTGGATCATCTGGAGAGTTCTGCAAACCGGCGACAGGGCGGGCGTATCGTGCTTGATTGCGGGCATGGTACCTGCAGTGCCGTAGCACCCAGGCTCTTCCGCAGTCTGGGCTATGATGTGGTGGAGCGCTTTACCGGTATCGACGGGGCTTTCCCGGACAGGAACCCTGCTCTAACGGGCAGGAATGTTGCAGCTTTGGGCAGGGCGGTCGTTGCTTCCGGTGCCGAACTGGGCATCGCTTTCGATGATGACGGAGACGAGCTGGCTCTGGTCGATGGGAACGGCCGGGAGATGAACTGGGGTGCCGCCGCCGACGGCTTCTGCTGTCTGGAGCAGACTGCCTACGGTTGTAACGACGCTTTGCTCACCTCAATACTTGTACTTGAGGCGCTCCATTCCACCTGGCTGGAAGGTACTGAATAAAAGCCGGAGATACAAGCATGAAAACCAACAACCAACAACCAACAACAAACAACTGCGCCCGAGGGGCGCAAAACAGGAGCCAGGAGCCAGGAGTCAGGAGTCAGGAGCATAAGCAAGGCGTGCATGGGAATCCTGAAACCAACAACCAACAACCAACAACCAACAACCGCGCCCGCAGGGCGCATACAGGGGAAGCTTTGCCTGAGTTATTGCCTGTCTGGTGGGACGGTGACGGTCCCGCTATGCTGGACCAGACCCTGTTGCCTCATGAAGAAACGGTTATCCGGCCCGGGACGCTGGCGGAGCTCGAGGAGGCTATCTGTTCTCTGAGAGTGCGTGGTGCCCCCGCTATAGGTATTGCTGCCGCTCTGGGCACGGCAGGACTGGCCCTGTCGTGCGATGCCGTGGACAGCCGGTCACTGGTAAATGAGGTTGAACGCATAACTGCCCGACTGGCGGCGACGCGTCCGACGGCGGTCAATCTCTTCCGGGCGCTGGATCGTATGCGTTGCCGGGCGAAGACAGCGGTGAGCCTGGGGTTGGACGAAATCAGACAGGCACTTCTGGATGAGGCTCTTATGATTCAACGGGAAGAGATAGAGGCCTGTCACCGGATAGGAGCTTTTGGTGCCGGGTTGGTGCCTGCGGGCGGCGGTGTGCTCAACCACTGCAATGCCGGGGCTCTGGCTACCGGCGGATACGGCACCTCTCTGGGCGTGCTGCGGCAAGCCTGGAGAGAGGGAACGAGCTTCATTGCCTATGTGGATGAGACCAGGCCCTTGCTTCAGGGAGCGCGTTTGACGGCCTGGGAGCTGGAGAGGGAAGGCATACCGGTTGTTCTTATCTGCGATAACATGGCAGGCCATATGATGAAAACCGGCCGCATAAACGCGGTCATAGTCGGAGCGGATCGTATAGCCGCCAACGGCGATACCGCCAACAAGATAGGCACCTACGCGACGGCTGTTCTGGCCCGCTACCATAATATACCCTTCTACGTGGCCGCTCCGGTCAGCACCTTTGATCTGTCGCTCTCCGACGGAGCATCCATACCCATAGAGGAGCGCCATCCCGATGAAGTCAGGGGGTTCGGCACCTGCCGCACGGCTCCGCCGGGAGTGCCGGCCGCCAATCCCGCTTTCGACGTCACTCCAGCCGAGCTGATAAGCGCCATTATTACCGATAAGGGTCTGATAAAGCATCCTGACAGGGCGAGTATCGCCGCTGTCATCGGGGGTGGCTGAATTGTTCGATCTGCGTCTGTTGAGGCGGCTGGATTGGATCATGGTGCTGGCTCTGGCGCTGTTGCTGGGGGTGGGGGTGCTGGCCCTTAATAGCACTGCCCAGGCCAGGCCGGCCATTCATCCTCTGGTGGGAAAACAGATCATCTGGATAGCCGCAGGCTTTGTCTTCATGTGCCTGGCGGCTCTGATCGATTACAGGGCTCTGGCCCGCTGGCATCGACAAATCTACTGGATAAACATAGCTCTTCTGGTAGCCGTTCTGGTTCTGGGCCACAGCAGCAAGGGGGCTCAGCGCTGGATACCTCTGGGTCCTTTTATGCTGCAGCCTTCCGAAATATGCAAGCTGGCCGTTATCGTTACTCTGGCAGTCTATCTGTCATCACTGAAAACGGATATTACCGATCCCTCCTCCTTTATGGGAGCACTGGGGCATATAGCTCTGCCCATGCTTCTGATCGCGATTCAACCTGACCTGGGCACGGCCCTGGTATTGATGGCTGTTCTGGGAGGCATGCTTCTGGTATCCGGGGCCGGCGTCAGACATCTGGCGACATCGGCCGGGGTGTTGCTGGCCCTGTTTCCGCTGGCCTGGCGTTACGGTCTGCGGGAGTATCAGAAACGACGGTTGACCAGTTTTATCGATCCACAAGCCGATCCTCTGGGCACGTCTTACCAGCTTAATCAGTCCAAGATAGCTATCGGCTCCGGCCGGATGTTCGGACAGGGGCTGTTTCACGGCAGCCAGAAAAAGCTGAGTTTCATTCCGGAACAGCATACGGATTTCATCTTCACCGTTATCGGCGAGGAGTTGGGCTTTATCGGCGGCCTTGGCCTGCTGGCTCTTTACGGCGTAGTCCTGTGGCGTGGTTTTCTTATCATGGCGGAGAGCGAAGATACTCTGGGAGTATTGATGGTCACCGGTATCCTGTCCATGCTGGCTTTTCACATATTAGTTAATCTGGGCATGACTATGGGCATAATGCCTACCACCGGCGTTCCTCTGCCCTTTATCAGCTACGGCGGCAGCGCCATGATAACGGATATGACGGCTGTCGGACTGCTTCTGGGTATAGGCATGCGTCGCAGTAAGCTGATGTTTTTCTAATGAGCAGGATTGCTTGCTCGCTCTGTCGAAAGTTCTAAGTATAAGCATTTAACATCTATTGATAAATCCGGAATACAGGATTAAGTAGTCGGAGAACAAGCTGACAATTACTTGATAAATGTGCCCGGAATCTTCTGACTACCGACTCCTGAATTCCTGATTTTAAATATTTATCGATCTTTCAGCAAAAAAAGCCAAAAAGTGGGAATAATATATAAAGCGTCTGCCCAGTTAGCAGGCTTTGTGAGATTTAAGGTCCAAAGCAGGATGTCGGAATTATTCTGAATCCTGACTTCTGAATTCTGAGAAAGAGGTGTCTTTGTTGGAAGGTACTAACTACGGTATGTTGAACATGTTTGTCCTGATAGCGGCGGCAGTGGGCCTGATCGGTATGCTCTATGCCATTTATACCGCTATAAAGGTGCTGAGAAAAGACCCCGGCAGCCGGGAGATGGTGGCCATATCGGATGCCGTTCATGAGGGGGCGATGGCTTTTCTGGGAAGGGAGTACAGGACCATCGCTCTGTTTGTGGCTATAGTCTTTGTTCTCCTTATTATCGGCATAGGGCTGTTGACAGGTATTGCTTTCGTGATAGGAGCCCTGTGTTCGACCACGGCCGGATACTTCGGCATGAAGATCTCGACCAGAGCCAACACCAGAACGGCACAGGCGGCTACCAAAAGTTTTGAACAGGCTTTGGGTGTGGCCTTTCCCGGCGGACTGGTGATGGGCATGTCTGTGGTCGGCATAGGGCTGTTTGGAGTATCAATGGTGTATTTCATCTTCAACAGCCTGGGGTCGGACCCTGGTGTTGCTCTCCAGGCTGCCACTACGGCTATAGCCGGCTTCAGCATGGGCGCCAGTTCGGTGGCGCTGTTCGCCAGAGTCGGCGGCGGTATTTATACCAAGGCGGCCGATGTAGGCGCCGATCTGGTAGGCAAGGTAGAAGTCGGTATCCCCGAGGATGATCCCCGCAATCCCGCCGTCATTGCCGACAACGTAGGCGATAATGTGGGTGATGTTGCCGGCATGGGTGCGGATCTCTTCGAATCTTACGTGGGTTCGATAATATCGGCTATAATTATTGCCACCGCCGTGACGGCGATACCGGTGACCGAGGGCATCCTGCTGGCTCTGCTTCTGGCGGCCACAGGCCTGATCTCCTCCATTGCCGGGGCTCTCTTCGTGCGTAGCGACAACAACGCACAATCATCGCTGCGTAACGGAACTTTCGGCAGTGCGGCCATATTCATTATTGGTGCCTTCTTTGTGACACGCTGGCTTATGGATGGGAATTTGTACTTCTTTTACGCCACTCTGTCCGGATTGGCGGCCGGTGTCATCATCGGTCTGACTGCAGAGTTATATACATCCGGCAAGACGGTGGAAGCCATCGCTGAGGCCTCCCAGACGGGTGCGGCCACCAATATAATCAACGGTTTTGCCATAGGGATGAAGAGTACGGTAATTCCGATAATCATCATCAGTCTGGCCGTTCTTACAGCCTATCATTTCGGGGGCCTGGCCGGTCCCGGCGGCGGCTTTTACGGGATAGCCCTGGCGGCGGTAGGCATGTTATCCATTGCAGGCATGACGGTAGCCGTCGATGCTTACGGTCCGATAGCCGATAATGCCGGCGGCATTGCCGAGATGGCCCATATGGGTTCTGAGGTCAGGCGTATAACCGATACGCTGGATTCGGCCGGCAACACCACCGCCGCCATAGCCAAAGGTTTTGCCATAGGATCGGCCGCACTGACGGCCCTGGCGCTCTTCTCGGCCTATATACAGTCAGTGAATCTGGCTCTTCCCGGAGCTTTGACCACTATAAACGTTATGCGGCCCGGTGTAGTGGCCGGTCTCTTTATCGGCGGTGTCATACCCTTTGTCTTTGCTGCCATGGCAATGCAGGC
>JAQVUQ010000395.1 GCA_028699365.1 bacterium
GCAGCCTTTACCAAATACGTGGCCCAAAACTCCTGGCGCTCGGAATCCTCCTGGGCACAGTACTATGTAGCTATCCTCACCGATGAAAAGGTGCGCCAGGATCTGACGCTGACCCAACTGGAAATGGATAACGGAAAAACGCGATGGCAAGCCGTAGAGCAATACAAAGCTCTGGAAGAGAAATACTCCAACTTCAAAGATATGGACACAGTGCTGTATCGTCATGTCAAGTTTCTCTTCGATTACGGCGCAATAGATGAAGCCAGGCCACTGGTGGATAAGTTCCTCAGTCGCTATCCCAAAAGCGAATACCAGGAAGCCTTCAAATTCTATAAAGCCAGAATAGAACTGCGTAAAGGCAATCCGGCCGAAGCCTATCGTCTGATAACGACGCTGACAGGCAAAGATATCTACGTCAGCCAGGCAGCCGTCAGCTACTATACCGCCGTGAGCCTGGCGGAACTGTGCAAGACAGTGAAGTGGCAGTTGGACGGACAGATAAACATGGAAAAGATAGCCAAGCTGATCACCACCACCGTAGAGAGCGATCCATCCTATAAGGACAATAGCGTTTCACTATACGATGAAGCCTGCAAGACAATGGCGGAAGGACTCTATCCCGTCCCCGATGTCGACAGCCTGTTGCAAAGACGCTATACCCTGCAGACAATACGACGGCGTACTCCATATGCACTTCTGTCCAAAGTCCTCGATGACAATATAACCGAATGCCGGGAGAAAACCGCCCAGGAATACTGCCGGCTGGGAGATATAGCCTACAACGCCATCAAAGGCATGGCACCAAAAAACAGCGCCTATAAATACTATACCTCAGCCATAACCGAGAAACCCGATATGGAAAAGAGCGCCTACGTCTACTATCGGCTAGGCATGAGCCAGATCAGTCTACGCAAATTCAATGAGGCTATAAATTCACTGCGAAAATCAGTAAATCTTGATCCGCAAGCAACTTATGCCGATGAAGCCCAGTTCAGTATAGGCTTCACCCTCGGCACAGACATGAAAAGATATATAGAAGCAGTCAGCGAACTAAGAAAAGTACCGGTCAATTATCCCAGCAGCAACTATGCCCCCGAAGCCATGTACCATATAGGCTTTTATAGTCAATTAATAGGCGATGATAAAACAGCCATCTGGGCCTACTCCAACACAGCCAGGCTATACCGGGGTAACATCAGAGCTGCTTCCGCAGAAGAACAGGTCAAGCTGATAATAGAGGACAGAACTAATAGATTAAGAGGAAGAGGCTTCCCCGAAGAAGAGATAAAGAAAGATATCGCGCTTAGCTTAAGCAGGGAGGGATAAAAAGTATGAAGATCGCAGTTGATAAGAATAAAGGACTGAAATTTCTATTACCGATTATCGCCATATTGTTACTGATGCTCAGTCAAGCTGCCCACGCCACCTTGCCGGTAGTGAGTCAGGATCGTATCTATGCAATCCAAATACCCGGTGGAGCACAGGACTCCGACCAGCATCACGGCAGAGTCGATATAAAATCAGACGGTAAGCCCTATATGTTTCAGGTGGTTTTGCCCGGTAATATAGACCATTTGGAAGGAGGGTGGGCATGCTGTACCGACCATTGGGCCTATAAAGTGACAGAATACAATATAGTGTTAGTGTCCGGTAGCCCCAGTAACATGGGAACCCTTGTATCGGAAAATGGACAGCCTGGCGATAATAAGTTGTTATCAATGGTGTGGATACCCCCGGCAGTAAGAGCCGACTTTAAGCTGTATGCCAAAGGGAAGAAACGTCCCTGGGGAGAAGGAGGAGGTGGTGGACAGGAATACGACTGGAATTGTGACTGGGATCCGATTACCGATGCAGCCATAGACGTTATTATAGATACCGCCACTACAGAGGAAGTGGAAGATAGTCCCGGTGCCTTTGTAGCCGCAGACAGCGCATTAGCCATGACAGTCCAGCTCAGGGATCAGGTGCGCCTCGAAGGGAACGTCACACTTACCGTCTCATCCAGCGCCGTAACCGTTAGCCCTATGAGCGGTCAACTGACCCCCGAGAACCCCAGCTTTATCTGCACGGTTACAGGAGTAGCCCCCGAAAAAGATGTGGTAATTACCGCTACATTCGGACCCAACGGCACTACAGACACAGCTACAGTTACCGTATTCAAGGTAGAACTGGATGAAACTACTGACAAGTATGTTAAACCCGGAGGCGATTGTAAGATCGTCTATAATATATATCCCAGTGGCTTTGAGGCAGAGTTAGCGCATTTCAGCGTACTTTGCAGTAACCCTGTAGAGCTCTTGCTGGCAGGTAAGAGCGGAGGACAACATACATATACCGATTGGCATGTAAAAGATAATCAGGACATTCCTCTTGTGCCGGGAGTATATCCTATCATGGTAGATGTCCAGAAAGAGCAGCAGATATCGTCGGGTGCAGGAAGTATAGTTGTCGTAAAAGCCGATATAGATACCGATTCCAACAACAACGGGACCATTGATCCGAATAACAGCGAATCCGGAACAGACGATCCGATAGAGGAAAATGCACCAGGAAAAATGGTAGTCTGCAGCCAGGATACAGGATCATTTGCTGAAGTCCTCCTTGATTGGCCACCATCAACAGGAATGGGCGAGTGCAAAATAAACCTCATGGTAACTGATGGTAACGATAAAATACAACTATGGAAAGAGAATAAGCTGCAGCAGATCGCCTGGAATACGGAATGGGGTATAGACGATCCAGCTCCGGATAAAGTATATGTCCAAGGCATAGCGCCTGGAGAGGCCATACTGGAGATGTTCCTCAGAAGGCCTGACGGAGTTGCTGTAGACAGCGATAAGATAAAATTTACTGTGCCGGGGCTAGGTACCCTTGAATCCGATAGCTCGGAAATCATGTCAGGAGCCCTTGATAATGAGGAACATCAAACAAGGGTATATGTCCAGGTATACCCTGCGACAGCCAGCGTTAAAATAATATTCACTGTGGATGATCAAAGTCTGGCAACCGTTCCTGCGTCTTTGTCGGAAACGGAAGTCTATACAGATGCAGATGGAATAGCTGAGACTATAATCACATCTTCGAATACACCTGATGTTGGTTATTCTGTTACCGTCAAGGCAAAGATAGACGGCAGTACCGATGAACGTCAATTGCAGATAGCATTACTATTGCCTGATAACGAATTCTATGAACCGGAAGATTTAGAGTAAGTGATATAAATACTGGGGGGATAGGTTTATGAGATTCCAAAACTTGATTGTATTTATAGTAGTCACCATTGTTTGCTCTATGGCTGACATATCGTATGGCGCCATAACAGAGGTTAGCGTTGCCAAAGGACATCATTTGTATG
>JAQVUQ010000396.1 GCA_028699365.1 bacterium
CCGGAGATACGCCGGCGGAGACCATCTCGGCCATCATAGCCGACGAGATGGCCATAGGCGTCATCAACAACAAGACCACCGCCGTCAGGTTGATTCCAGTTCCCGGTGCCGTTGTCGGCGACAGGGTTGAGTTTGGCGGATTGCTGGGAGGCGGCCCGGTGATGAGCGTCGGCAAGGCGGATTCCTCCGCTTTCATACGCCGCGGCGGGCGCATACCGGCGCCGCTCAATGCCCTGAGAAATTAAAGATGAGGTGAAGATCATGCCACGTATATTCGGAAAAGAGATTACGCGCAAAGAACTCATGGAGTACACGGGCGATATACGCCAGATCGGCGGGCTGGAGCGTTTCCGGTTGCAGGACGGCCCGGAAAAGGGAGTGGAGGCCGTCCGTGCCAGAAGCGGAGCGGGGCTTGATTTCACCGTTCTGGCCGATCGCGGCCTGGATATCGCCGATGCCGCTTACAAGGGCATGTCCCTGGCCTGGACCTCGCCCACAGGGCGCATAAATCCCGCCTTCTACGAGCCGGAGGGGCTGGGCTGGCTGCGTGGCTTTCCCGGAGGGCTGCTGGTCACCTGCGGGCTGACCTACGCTGGTGCTCCCGGCGAGGATGCGGGAGAGATGCAGGGCCTGCACGGCCGTTACTCCTACATCCCCGCCTCACATGTCTGCCTGAGCGAAGGCTGGCAGGGCGATGATTACCTGATGGAGATCAGCGGCAGAGTACGCCAGGCATCCGTTTTCGGCGAAAATCTGGAGCTGGAGCGCCGCATCAGCCTCAAACTGGGCGATCCTGCCGTCAACATAGAGGATACCGTCATCAACCTGGGTCACAGCACTTCTCCTCTGATGACGGTCTATCACATGAACTTCGGCTATCCGCTGCTGGCTCCCGAAACCAGGCTCTATACCACCAGCACGGAGGTCGTACCCAGAGACGATGAGGCCCGGCGCGCGCTGGACCGTTACGATACCGTCCAGCCGCCGACGGCCGGCTTCAACGAGCAGGTCTTCTCCCACCGCCATCACGCCGATGGTGCCGGCTACGCCCACGCCGCCCTGATAAACCCGTCGCTCAACGACGGGCAGGGTCTGGGTGTACACCTGAGTTATGCCGTCGATACCCTGCCCTGGATGGTGCAGTGGCGCATGTGCGGCCAGGGCACCTACGTTATGGGACTGGAGCCGGCCAATTGCTGGGTTACCGGCCGTGCCGGAGAGCGGGCCGCAGGACGCCTGCAGACACTTGAAGCCGGGGAGAGCAGGAAGTTCCGGCTCCGCCTGGCTGTTCTCTCCTCGGTGAAGGAGATAGAGAGCCTGCGTGACAGGCTGGCTGCCGTTAACAAATGAGTAAAGCATCTTGACTCTATAAAGGCAATTGAATGGAGTTCTTTTTTTGTTTTTTGCAAACAAATGTTTGTAAAAATAGAGGAGTTTATTGTTTGGTTGCCGAATAAGGTTACTACTATACGATAAGTTACTATAGCCGTTTGAATGTTCTATAATACCATGAGGCAAGAGAGCCGTATAAAGTATCGTAATCGGGTAGTGTGATGACAAAATCAATACATGAAATAAGAGACCCTATTCATATCTTTATACGCTTCAATGATGCTGAACGGGAAGTGTTGAATTCTTATCCGTTTCAACGGTTGCGCCATATTCACCAACTGGCGACCTCTTATCTGGTATATCCGGGTGCTACGCATAAGCGTTTTGAACATTCGCTGGGAGTGATGGAACTGGCTACGCGTGTCTTCGATGTAGTCACAGCACCGGAAGCGTTAGAGTCAGAGATAAGAGAACTAATCCCGGAACTTAAAAGCCAAGGAAAAGATTCTGACATACAACGGTATTGGCGAAGGGTGCTTCGTATGGCAGCACTTTGCCATGATCTGGGGCATCTTCCATTTTCACACGCGGCAGAAGAGACGTTGTTACCTGCCGGTTGGGACCATGAGAGGATTACGCGGGAAATTATACTCTCTCCGGGAATGTGTGATATATGGAATAAGATGAAACTATATCCGGAGGATATAGTAAAGCTTGCTTTAGGTCCCAAAAAGGCAAAAGATCTCTCGTTCAGTATATGGGAAACAATTCTGGCAGAGATTATTGTTGGCGATGCCTTTGGTGTCGACCGAATGGATTATCTGTTGCGGGATTCGCACCATATGGGAGTAGCTTATGGTAAGTTTGATCATTATCGATTGATAGATACCTTGCGCATATTAAAACAACCTGCCGCAGGGTATAAAATGGGTGGGGGTGTGCTTGCTGAGGATGAGGAAGCAACTCCTACTTTAGGAGTTGAGGAAGGAGGACTGCAATCAGCGGAAGCTCTTCTGCTGGCCAGATATTTTATGTTTTCACAGGTATATTACCATCATGTCCGAAGGGCGTATGATATCCACTTGAAAGATTTTCTTGTTGACTGGCTAGAGGGAGGACGCTTCTCTACCAAGGTGCAGGATATACTAATAATGACGGATAACGAAGTAACGGCCGCTTTGCGTAATGCTGCGTTCGATCCTGCTTCACGTGGGCACAACCCTGCTTACCGCATAATGTTTAGAGGTCATTATAAATTGTTGTATTGTCCACTGCCTGATGAGCATAAGATTAACTCCAGAGCAGGAGCTATGATGGCTAAAGCTGCTTGTAAGGAATTTGGAGGGAAGAATATTCGCGAAGACTATATACCGCCTAAGGTGGGGCCTTTGGACTTTCCGGTAATGAGGTTAGGCGATATAGTTTCAGCCAGAGCGCTATCTCCCAATATAGGTAAGATCCCATCTGCTACTGTCGACTATGTTTTTATTGAGCCATCGTTACGCGACAAAGCGAACCGTTGGCTGAAACTGAACAGAGACAAGATTATTCAACCTGAAAGAGAAACTGCTTAAAAGGAGGTTCCTCATGGAACAGATGCCTAGATATGCCGTAATAGCAGATTTGATAAGGCGCCTCTACGATTATGGTAGCTGGTGCGGAGAGACTCATATCCAAAAGACTATGTGTTTTCTGCAAGAACTTTTAGACGTGCCTACGGGGTTCGAGTTCATCTTATACAAACATGGGCCGTTCTCTTTTGACTTACGCGATGAATTGTCTGCTATGCATGCGTACCAAATGGTAGAATTTGCTCCACAGCCGTTGCCTTATGGGCCACGCTGGCATGTAACCGAAAGTGGTGACGGTTTACAGGGGAACTTCCCGGTTACATTAGGCAAGTATGAAACTCAATTGAGATTTGTAGTAGCGAAGTTGGGGGATAAACGTGTAGGTGAATTGGAGAAGCTGGCTACAGCATTGTATGTAACCAAGCGTTATTCAAAAGAGAACGATAGGC